>JAYUCY010000106.1:0-42020 GCA_043740085.1 Ilumatobacteraceae bacterium | reverse complement strand
CGTGCCCGTGCCTGGCGGCGTGCCGCCGATCGCGGCGGCCATTGGCATCGACCGCGATCCCATCGACGTCAGCGACGATGGAGCGGCACGCTGGCTGGAGGCGTGCGTATGGCCCGACCAACTCGATCGCTTCGAACGGCTGGTCGCGGCCATTGCTCTCGCTCGCAGCGACCCGCCCGATGTGCGCGTCGGCGATGCCATCGACGATCTCACCCGCACCATCGAGGAGGCGGCGCTGAGCGGTCACCCCGTCGTCACCAACAGCTGGGTGCTGAACTACCTCACCGGTGAACAGCGAACTCGGTACGTGGACACGCTCGACGCCGTCGGTGCCACCCGCGACCTGTCATGGATCATCGCCGAAAGCCCGGCCGAGACGCCCGAGTTACCGGTACCCAGCAACGACACAGACAAGCATTTGACTGTGCTGTCACTGGTGACGTGGCGCAACGGCCGGCGGGTGGCCCGCCGACTGGCAACGACGCACCCACACGGCTTCTGGCTGCACTGGGACTAGGCCGCTGAACGACTAAAGGCCCCCGGCCAACCCGTCGCCAAGTGCTGCCTGTAGCTGGGCAAGCTTGGTGCGGAAGCGGCCGAGCTGAACTGCCACGGCCGCAGGGCCCGCGCCGCCCGCAGTGGTGCGCCGCTGAACAGCCACGCCAGGGGCCACCAGTGCGGCCGCGTCTGGCCCCAATTCAGGGTCTGCGATCACCAGCTCACGCAAGCTGCCCTCGCCAGCAAGATGCCGACGAACCAGCACACCGACGATCGCGTGTGCATCGCGGAACGGTGTGCCGCGCTGCACGAGCCACTCGGCAAGGTCGGTTGCCGAGCCTGTCTCGGAGTCGGCGGCGGCCTGCATGCGCTCGGGGACCCACGTCGTGGTGGCGATCATGCCGGCCATCGCGCCAAGCGCCAGCGAGATCTGGTCGACCGCGTCGAACAACGGCTCCTTGTCTTCCTGGTAGTCACGGTTGTAGGCGAGCGGAAGGCCCTTCATCGTCGCAAGGAAGCCGGTGAGGTTGCCGATGAGACGACCTGCCTTACCGCGCGCAAGCTCGGCAATGTCGGGATTCTTCTTCTGGGGAAGCATCGAGGAGCCGGTGGCGTATCCGTCATCCAGCTTGGCGAAGCCGAACTCCTCCGTCGTCCACAGCACGAATTCCTCGCCGATGCGCGACAGGTTGATACCGACGAGCGTCAGTGCGAACAGAGCCTCCGCGACGTGGTCGCGAGACCCGACAGCATCCAGCGAGTTCTCGAATCGAGCGGCAAAACCCAACTCACGCGCCGTGAAATCCGGGTCGAGGGGCAACGACGAACCAGCAAGGGCACCCGCACCAAGCGGGGACACATCAATGCGCTCCAGCGCGTCGAAGAGTCGCTCGACATCTCGTGCCAGCGCCCAACCGTGCGCGAGAAGATGATGCGCGAGCAACACTGGCTGGGCCCGCTGCAGATGCGTGTAGCCGGGCAGATACACGTCGCCGGCGTCGACGGCCCGCTGCAGCAGCACCTGCTGCAGGTCAACAATTCGCTGAGCAACTCGAAGTAGTTCGCGCTTGAGCCAGCGTCGAACATCCGTGGCGGACTGGTCGTTGCGGCTACGACCGGTGTGCAGTTTCGCGCCAGCCGGCCCTGCCAACTCGGTGACGCGACGCTCAATCGCAGTGTGAATGTCTTCGTCGCTGACGACGAAATGGAACGTGCCGCCGGACATCTCCTTGGCCACATGGTCGAGGGCAGCAATGATTGCATCGCCCTCAATCTCGGTGATGATGCCGACGTGGGCGAGGCCGCGGACGTGCGCAACTGAACCAGCGATATCGTCTGGCCACAGACGTTTGTCGAACGACAAGCTCTCGGTATAGGCCATCAGCTCGGGGGCCGGGCCGCCCTCGAAGCGACCATGCCACAGCGCCTTGCCGGTCTCGGCGCCGGCGCCGTCATCACTCACGACATCACCCACGTCATCACTCACGACAGCCCCGCCACATCACGAAGGCGAGCTGCCAAGGCTTCGCCACCCATCGATTCTTCGGCTACGCACAGCAACGTATCGTCCCCCGCTACGGTGCCCAGCAATCCGTCCATCCCGCTGCGATCAAGCGCCGAAGCGACCACGTGCGCACAGCCGGGAGGCGTCCGTAAAATCACCAGATTGCCCGAGCGCTTGACCTCTGCGACCCACTCCCCCAACACGCGGCGGAGCTGATCTTCTGGCGCCAGCCGCGCTGGCTCGAACTCTGGAATCGCGTACACCGTGTCGCCACCGGGCACCCGAACCTTGACAGCTCCGAGATCTTCGAGGTCGCGTGACACCGTGGCTTGTGTCGCCGCGATGCCCTCCGCTGCGAGCAGATCGACGAGCTGCGGTTGGTTGGTGACTGCGTGCTTCATGACGAGCTTCGAGATGGTCTGTTGGCGTTGCACTTTTGAACTCATGACAGCGAACCCACGTCAGCGAACTCCAAGCAGAAAGGCAAGCGCCCCGCGGGCCGCGTGCATACGGTTGTGAGCCTGCGCGAAGACGCGGCTGGCAGGCCCGTCAATCACTTCGGCGGAAACTTCCAACCCGCGGTGGGCCGGCAGGCAGT
Source organism: Ilumatobacteraceae bacterium (assembly GCA_043740085.1). Classification (GTDB taxonomy): domain Bacteria; phylum Actinomycetota; class Acidimicrobiia; order Acidimicrobiales; family Ilumatobacteraceae; genus UBA668. The sequence continues at coordinate 39,420 of JAYUCY010000106.1, read as the reverse complement.
GGTAGAAAGCTGCCTCGGGTGCAGCTTGCGCCATCAGCGCGGTGTCGACGGTGTAGCCCTCGAAGGCACGCGAGCGTTCCTGCTTCTCAGCCTCGTGACCCATCGACGTCCAGCTGTCGGTGTGGACAGCCACGGCACCGACGACGGCCTCGGCCGGCCTGTGCACCTGTGTGACCGCACCTGGCCCCAGCGCGTTCACCCGCTCGAGTTCGGCATCGTCAGCGTGATAGCCAACTGGGCACGCCAGCACCAGGGTGGCGCCCAGGCTCGCGCACGCCTCAGCCAGCGACCGCGACACGTTGTTGTAATCGCCCACGAACGCAACGTTCAGACCGACAAGCGAACCGTGCACCTGCTGCATCGTCAGCACATCTGCAAGCGCCTGTAGCGGGTGCGAATGATCGCTGAGCATGTTGACGACGGGCACTGCGCTGACGGACGCCATGCGGGCGACGATTTCGTGTGAGAACACTCGGGCCGCCAGTACCGCGTGGTAGCCGGCCATCACCCTCACAATGTCTTCAAGCGGCTCGCGAACGTCGAAGCCGACCTCCTCGCCGCGCGTGTACACGGGGTGGCCGCCCAGCTGAACGACGGCCATCTCCATCGATTGGCGCGTGCGGTTGGAGGGCTTCTCGAAGATGAGCGCTGCACCCTTCCCAGCAAGCGCGTGCGGAAGCTCCGGTTGCTGAGCGAGCGACAGGATCGTGCGGAGTTCGCCGGCCGTGAAGTCAGTGATGTCCAACAGATGACGAGTCACGAGATGAACTCCTGCAGCACCGAGCGAACAATGCCCACGGCCTCGTCGAGCTCCGCCGTGGTGACATTGAGCGGGGGCGCCAGCCGCAGCGCAGTGGCGGTGACCGCGTTGGTGACGAGGCCTTCCTCCAACAGTCGCGAGTACACGACCTTGGCCTCGATACCGTCCGCCAGCTCCACCGCGAGCAGCAAGCCAGCACCGCGCACGCTGGCGACACCGGGCAGCTCAGTCAACTTCGCTGACAGCTCTACGCCGCGAGTTGCGGCGAGTTGCGGGGCGTTGATGCGACGCAGTTCGCCGAGCACGGCACTGACTACCGCGGTGGCAATTGCGGTGCCGCTGTAGGTGCTGCCGTGGTCGCCGGGTTGGAACACGCCGGCAACTTCGCGCTTGGCCCACATTGCGCCGACCGGGAATCCATTGCCCATTGCCTTCGCCATCGTCACTACGTCGGGCACCACACCAGCGTGCTGAAAGCCGAACCAATGGCCGGTGCGAGCGAAGCCAGTCTGCACCTCGTCCATCATCATCAACAGGCCGCGCTCGTCACACAGCGCACGAACGTCGCGGAGGTAGTGCGGGTCGGCCGGTACGACGCCGCCCTCCCCCTGCACCGGCTCCAGCAAGACGGCCGCCACCGACGGGTCGATGGTCGCCTTCAACGCTGCGATGTCGTTGAAAACGACGTGACGGAACCCGTCAGGCATCGGCTGAAACGGCTCGTGTTTCGCCGGCTGGCCGGTGGCGGCAAGTGTGGCGAGCGTGCGCCCGTGGAAGCTGCCGTACGCGCTGACGACGACATGTCGGCCGCGACCACCAAACTTGCGCGCCAGCTTCAGCGCCGCCTCGTTGGCCTCCGCGCCACTGTTGCAAAAGAAGATCTGGCCGGCGTGGCCGGTGGCCTCCGCAAGAAGTGCGTTGACCTCCACCGCGGCGCGACCAGCGTTGGGGTTGGCGAAGAGATTGCTGACGTGGAGCAGCATGTCGGCCTGGCGGGCGAGCGCGTCGGTGACCACCGGGTGCGAGTGGCCCAGCGAGGTGACCGCAAGCCCGGACAGGAAGTCGAGGTAGCGCTTGCCATCGGTGTCCCATAGCTCGGTGCCGCGACCCTTGGCGAACATGACCTGCGGCGCCCCGAAGACTGGAATGAACGGGCAATACTCAGCGCCATTGTCCTTTGGCGCGTCAGCGGTGTCGAATGCGTGTGCGCTCACTTGACCATCGTTCCTATCCCCTCGTCGGTGAATACTTCCAACAGCAACACGTGCGGAATGCGGCCATCGAGAATGTGCGAGTGACGCACACCGTTTCGTACTGCGTGCACACAGCTCTCGACCTTCGGGATCATTCCGCCGGCAATGGTGCCATCCGCCATCAGCGCATCAAGTTCCTCGGGAGTGGTCTGGCGGATGAGAGTCGACGGATCGTCGACCACTCGCCGCAAGCCTTCGATGTCGGTGAGGTACACCAGCTTCTCGGCACCCAACGCTTCCGCGATTGCACCCGCAACGGTGTCGGCGTTGATGTTGTAGGCCTGCCCATCGGCGTCGGTGCCGATGGTGGCAACGACCGGGATGAACTGCTCGTCGAGCAGCCCACGCAGGATCATCGGGTTGATCGATTCGACATCGCCGACGAACCCCAGTTCCGGGTCGCGGGCGACGGCACGGATGAGGCCAGCGTCTTCACCGCTGACGCCCACGGCCAGGGGGCCGTGCACATTGATGGCCGCCACCAGCTGCGGGTTGACCTGCCCGATCAGCACCATGCGCACGATGTCGACCGTCTCCGCGTCGGTGACGCGCAAACCGTCGCGGAACTCGGTCTTCTTGCCCAGACGAGTCATGAGGTCACTGATCTGTGGCCCACCACCGTGCACCACGACGGGCCGCATACCCACCTGATGCATCAGCACGATGTCTTGCGCGAACAGTGCCAGCGCATCGCCGTCGCTGGCGCCGGCGAGTGCGTTGCCGCCGTACTTGACGACCACGACCTGCCCTGCAAAGCGCCGAATGTACGGCAGCGCCTCCACCAGCATGGCCGCCTTGTCTGCCGCTGTGGTATTCGAAGCTTTCGTGATCACGGGTACAGCCCCACCAAGGACAGGCCGGCGGTTTCGTCGAGCCCAAGCGCAACGTTTGCTGCCTGCACGGCACCGCCGGAGGCACCCTTCGCGATGTTGTCGAGCGCGCACAGCGCCATGACAGTTCCCGTGCGTTCGTCGTACCGGGCGGTGAGGTGCGCGGTGTTGCTGCCCAATGTCGCCTTCGTTGAGGGCGATACCTCGTCAATGACGAGAAACGGCTCATCGCGATACATCTCGCGAAGCGCCTCGAGCAGCGACTCCGTCGTGACAGTCGCAGCGGGTCGGGCGTAACAGGTTGCCAGCAGGCCACGACTGAGCGGCGCCAGATGGGGTGTGAACAGCACCTGTGCGCCGATCTCCTGCTCGATCTCGGGCGTGTGCCGGTGATCGAGAAGCCCGTAGGCGGTGACATCTTCATCAGCCGTGCAGAACAGCGAGGAGTGCTTCAGCGCACGACCAGCGCCGCTGACGCCGGTAATGCTGTTGATCACGACGCCGGTTGTCTCGATGAGTCCACATCGAACCAGCGGAGCCAACGCCAACGTTGCCGCCGTCACGTGGCACCCGGGCGTTGCGATCAAACCGGCGCCGACGATCTCCGCGCGATGCAGTTCGGGCAGCCCGAACACGGCCTTGGCGAGCATCTCGGGTTGATCATGGGCGAATCCGTACCACTTCGGATACAGGGATGCGTCCTTCAGCCGATACGCGGCCGAAAGATCGACCACGCAGCCGACAGAGCCGACCAACTGCGGCGCAAGCGCCATGCTGGCCTCATGTGGCACACCGAGGAACACCAGATCGAGGCAAGCGGCGCGCTCAAGCTGGAACTCCTCGAACATCAACGACGGGTAGCGCGCGGCGAGGCTGGGGTACAGCGACGCCGCGCGGGTGCCCGCCTGCGTGTCGCCCGTGGCGTACACGACCTCGAACTCAGGGTGCTGCGCACATAACCGCAGCAATTCGGCGCCGGTGTATCCGGACGCCCCAAGAATGCCGACTTGAATCATGACGCATGACTATACACACGCGTGCATTGTCATGCAACGAAGCGAACGTCAACCAGTTGATAGCCCACGGACCGAAACAATGCGATCAACATCTTGGTGGTGTTGTTCTTCGCCCGCTGATGCAGGTCGGTGGCGTCGGCGGCCAGAGCCATCTTCTCCATTGCTGCGTCGTACAGGTCGTCTTCGCTGGTTGGGTTGTCGCTGAACATCCCGCCGACTCGGTTGAAGAGACCACGATCACGGTTCATGACGTGGCTTTGCTGGTGGTCGAGCACTGGCTCGGCGAGCACCGGCGACGGCAACGTCACCACTACCGAGGTACCGTCGTCGCCAACAACCACCGCTCCTGCCGGCAGATAGGTGAAGTCGACAACGGCGTCAACACTGCCGACGCCAACGAACTGCACGCGCTCGCCGGCGAGTGCCGATGGCATCCAGGCGACGTCGTCCTCTTGGTCGATGGTGACCTCAAATTGTGCCTGCGCGGCGTGGTACTCCGAGAGGTCGCGAAGGTTGACCAACACCGGCGGCGGCGAGTGGTCGACAGTCTCGGTGGCGAACGGCGTGCCGAACAGTTGGCCGATGACAACGACCCCAACTGCAATGAGCGCAGCGATAATGGCGATGCCGGTGATGAACGCGGGGAACCGACGGCGGTCCTGCTTCCACATGATGATGTTGCTCCTATCGGTTCCGGGGAAACCAACGAAAGACGCAAGTGCGCCACAATGGTGACGTGAGTACGCCTGACTTCTCCGCAGATCTTGCCTCCTGCAAGGGCAAATTGCTGGTCGCGACTCCCCCGCTGACTGATCCCAACTTCGATCGCACCGTGGTGCTCATGCTGGAACACACGACCGACGGGGCCGTCGGCGTGGTGCTCAACCGGCCGACGGATGAGGATGCCCCCGGCGAACTGTATGCATGGACTGAGCATATGAGCCCACCTGCGACGCTGTTCAACGGCGGTCCCGTCGATCCGTCTGCGCTGATCGCGCTGGCCAGGGTGACCGGGGCGGTCGATGGTTCGTGGAGCCAGGTGGCCGAAGGACTCGGCTCGATCGATTTGATGTTGGAACCCTACGAAGTCGCACAGCGAGTGCACGCACTACGGGTTTTTCGGGGCTACTCGGGTTGGGGCGCTCGACAGCTCGACGAGGAGTTGGGCGAGGGTGGCTGGATGGTGCTCGACGCCGAGCTGACCGACGTGTTCTCCACGACACCCACCGACCTGTGGCGAACCGTGCTCCGCCGCCAGGGCGGCCGCCTCGCGTGGGTCGCCAACGCGCCCGACGACCTCAGCGCAAATTAGACCGCTACACCGACGCGATCTCGGCGTGTCCTGTTCCGGAGAGCGGGACTCAGGACACCCAGATACGCCGGTGCGACTGACCGCTGAACAGCGGGCTATCCGCGTAGGACTGCGCCCATCTTGGCGGTGGCGGCCTCCACCTTACGGCGGATGGTGGCCACGTCGTCGTCGGTGAGCGTTCGGTCCAGCGCCTGCAGGCGAAGACGGTACGCAAGGCTGCGGGTGCCATCGGGAAGGCCGGTGCCCCGGTACACGTCGAACAGCGAGAGGTCGACGAGCAGTCCACCCGCCGCCTGACGAATGCCCTTGTCAATCTTCTCCGCCGCCACCCGATCCGGGACGATGAAGGCGAGATCGAGATCGCTGGAGGGAAAGCGGCCGGTCGCCTTCCACTGGGGTACCTTCGGCTCGGAGCCAAGCAAGACCGTGAGATTCAGTTCCAGCACCGCGACTCGCTGCGCGATGTCGAACGCGTCGGTCACGTCGGGGTGGATCTCACCGACGGCGCCAATCGCGTCCTTGCCGAGCGACAACGTCGCCGAACGCGCAGTGTGGAGACCAGCGGGAACAGTGCCTTGGTCGAGGCGTGCGCCCCAACCCATCGCCGACGCGAGCTCGCGCCAGATTGCCACCGCCGCAGGGGCATCGGCGCCGGCCAGCACCACGCCAAGGGCTTCGTACTCCGCTGGCAACACCTCGCTGCTGCGCGGGTACACGTGACCGATCTCGAACAGCGCAACACCAGGCCGACGATGCGACTCGTTGAACGCAACGGCCTTCAACAGACCTGGGCGTAACGAGGTGCGCAGGACATCGTCGCCGACCACCAACGGGTTCGCTAGGCGCACAGCTTCGCCGGGGAGGCCCGCCTTGGTGAGCTCGTCGGCCGCGAGGAACGGGTGCGGCATGGCTTCGCTGAGACCCAAACCAAGGAGCACTTCGCGCAGGCGACGACGGCGCTGTTGCACACCGCTGAGGCCACCCGGGAGCGTGCTCTTCGGGACGGTCTTGCCGAGTCGGTCGTAGCCGTAATGGCGGGCGACCTCCTCAGCAATGTCGACCTCCTGTGTGCAGTCCGGGCGCCACGAAGGAACCGTGACCTGCAGATTGTCGCCCACGTGCTGCACTTCGAAACCAATCGGAGCGATCAGCGCAGCGATGGCCGCTGCGTCGAACGTGGTGCCCAGCAGTGCCGAGACGCGAGCCGGGCGCACGGCGATCGACGTGATCCCCGGCAGGTGTTCGGTGCGGGCATCGACCATGCCGTCGTGCAGTACGAGATCAGGGCAGGTCAGCGACAGCAGTTCGACGAAACGGGCGACCCCGCGTTCGGTGCCCAACGGATCGGCGCCGCGTTCGAACCGCGCCGACGCCTCGCTGCGCAGGCCCGAGCGAACCACGCTGCGCATGATGGCTGCCGGCTCGAACCAGGCGCACTCCAGCGCAATCGTTGTCGTCGTATCGCTGATCTCGCTGTTCTGGCCGCCCATGATGCCGGCAAGGCCGATGGGGCGATCGTGTGCATCGCAGATCAGTAAGTCGTCGGCGGTGAGCGTGCGCGCCACATCATCGAGCGTGACCAGCACTTCGCCGTCGTTGGCCAGCCGAACGCGGAATCCACCGCCGCCGAGTGTCGCGAAGTCGTAGGCGTGATTGGGCTGGTTGGTCTCCAGCATCACGTAGTTGCTGACGTCGACCACATTGTTGATGGGGCGCATGCCCGACGCAGCGAGGCGGCGGCGCATCCAGTCCGGCGAGGAAACGATGGTGACCCCACTGATCACCGCAGTGGTGAAGCGAGGGCATCGGTCACCGGCGATCAGCTCGACGGTTGCCGAAAGCGTCGGCTGGCTGAGCACTCGAAGGATCGGCGCCGGGCGCACAGCGGTGCCCAGCTTGGCAGCCACATCGCGAGCGACGCCTAGGTGGCCATAGCAGTCGGGGCGGTTGCGAAGCACGTCGAGGTCGTACACGACTTCCTCGCCGAGGCCCAGCGCTTCGCCATAGGGCAGGCCGAGCGGTGTGCCCACCGGGAGGATCAAGATGCCACTGTGATCGTCGCCCAGACCAAGTTCGCTGGCGCTGCAGAGCATGCCGTCACTGCTCACGCCAAGGATCGGCTTCGGTTCGATCGCACGACCATCGGGCATGCGGGTGCCAGGGGTGGCGAGTGGGATGACATCGCCGGGCTGCATGTTGAACGCACCGCACCACACATGCCGCTCGACACCGTCGCCGGCGTCAACAAACACGCGATGCACTTTGGCTGCGTCGGGGTGGCGCTCGGTGCGCAGCACTTGGGCGGTGATCACGCCGGCGACGGAACCGCCGACGCGCTCGACGCCCTCCACCGCCAGGCCGAGGTTGGTGACGATGTCGGCAACAGCGTCGACATCGTCGCCAACCGTTACCAGTTCGTTGAGCCAGGAATGAACGATCTTCACGGGTCGGCCCTCAGAACTGCTCGATGAAACGAATGTCGTTGCTGTACATCTCGCGCACGTCGCCGATTGCGTGACGCTCCTTGGCCATGCGGTCGATGCCGAATCCGAACGCGAAGCCGCTCCACTCCTCCGGGTCGAGACCGCCGGCGCGCAGCACGTTGGGATGCACCATCCCGCAGCCACCCAGTTCCAGCCAATCGCCCGCTGGGGTGCGAATGTCGAACTCGGCGGACGGCTCGGTGAAGGGGAAGTAGCTGGGTCGCAAGCGGCTGGTGAAGCCCTCACCGAAGAAGGCTTTCGTGAACGCCTCAATCGTCCCGGCGAGATCGGCCAGGGTGATGCCGCGATCGATCACCAAGCCTTCGATCTGGTGGAAGACGGCGAGGTGCGTGGCGTCAGCGGTCTCATTGCGGAACACTCGACCGGGCATGATCATGTAGATCGGCGGCTCGAGGCTCTGCATCACGCGGATCTGCACCGGTGAGGTGTGGGTGCGCAACACTGTGCTGCCCGGCTCACCGTGCTCTACGTAGAACGTGTCGTGCATACTGCGCGCCGGGTGGTCGGCGGGCATGTTGAGCGCCTCGAAGTTGTACCAGTCCGTCTCCACCTCCGGCCCTTCCGCCACCTGGAAACCGAGACCGATGAACACGTCCTCTAGACGCTGCCACGCCTGGGTCACGACGTGTGCATGGCCGCGGCCGGGGCGCTGCATGACCTCGGTGAGGTCGATGCGTTCCGCCTCCAGCTGTACTGCACGCTCGGCGCTGCGGAACTCCGCCAGTCGCAGGTGCAGCGCATCTGCCACCTGGGTGGTCGCCTCGTTGAGCGACCGGCCCGCTTCCTTCTTCTCTTCGATCGTCGCCAGCTTGCCCAAGCCGGCCTTCAGGTCGGTGAGCGTGCCGCGCTTGCCCAGCACCTCTTGCTCGACGGTGCAAACGTCGTCGCTGCTGGTTGCGGCAGCGAGACGCGCGAGGGCGCTGTCGCGGGCGGTGTGGATCTGATCAATCATCGGCACCGAAACTATCGGTGTCGACGTTGGCGGGCGACCTCAAATGCGAGCAACGTCGCCGCCATCGCCACATTCAGGCTCTCCGCCGCACCCGCGTGCGGGATTGTCAGCCAGCCATCGACGGGCGCATCATCGGGCACGCCATGGGCTTCATTACCCACCACCACGGCGACACGACCGGTGAGATCGGCCTCGGTATAAGCCGTCCCGTGGTGCGACGAAGTGGCCAGAACCCGCAGCCCCGCAGCCTGCAGCACGTCGAGGTCGGCCGACACGACTGGAATGCGGAACAGCGAGCCGGCGGTGGCCCGCACCACTTTCGGGTTGAACGGGTCGACCGAGCCGGGCGTAAAGACAACTGCCTGTGCTCCAGCGGCTTCGGCCGAGCGAATCATCGTGCCTGCGTTTCCCGGGTCGCCCAGGCGATGGGCAACCATCACGAAGTCGGCATCGGTCGGCAGCACGCTGTCGCGCTGTCGCACGACGGCCAGCACCGGCTGCGGTGCCTCGGTCGACGCGACCCGTTCAAGCACGTTCGGTGCCAGCTCGTACACCGGCCCCGACGAGAGAACTGCCTCTGCGCCTGGCGCCACGAACTGCGCCTCGACTTCCCAACCCGCGGCAACCGCCTGAGCAATCAGCAGCAGGCCCTCGACAACGAACACACCTTCCTCGGAACGCGCGCTGCGGCGCCCCAAGAGGCGCCGCAGTCGTTGAACCTTGGGGCTCGAGAAAGTGAGCCCAGCGGTGTTGTGAGTGCTCAGAGAGCGGCCTTGTTGTCCGTGGTCCTGGCGTCCAGAGCAGCCTTGGCTGCGTGGACCAACGCGGTGAACGCTGTCGCGTCGGTGATGGCCAGATCTGACATCACCTTGCGGTCGACCTCGATACCAGCAGCGTTGAGACCGGCAATGAAGCGGCTGTAGCTGATGTCATTGAGGCGACAGGCAGCGTTGATGCGCTGAATCCAAAGGCGACGGAACTCGCCCTTCTTGGCGCGACGGTCGCGGAACGCGTACTGCCCGCTCTTCATCACCTGTTCGTTGGCCGCCCGGACGGAGCGGCTCTTGTTGCCGTAGTAACCCTTTGCCCGCTCGAGCACCTGCTTACGGTGCTTCTTCGAGCCGACTGCGCGCTTTACACGAGCCATAGTTGTGTCTCCTTCTCTTCGTTCTCGTTCTTAGTGTCGTTGACGTTCGTAGTGTCGTTGTCGTTCGCAGAGGCGACTCGGATTAGCGCTTGGCAAGCAGGCGCTTGATCTTCTTCGCATCGCCGGGGTGGACATCGACCTGGCCGTCAAGGCGACGGGTACGGGTGGACGGCTTCTTCTCAAACAGGTGCTGACGGTTCTGCTGCAAACGGCGCAGCTTGCCGGTACCGGTCGTCTTGAACCGCTTGGCCGCGGTCTTGCTGGTCTTCATCTTGGGCATAGTGGTTTCCTGTGTGTCTGGCGGTGAAAACCGCCGCTAAACGTCGATCTGTGTCAGGCGGGGTCGGGCTCGGGTGTCGGCTCGGCGGCCACTTCGGGTTCGGGGGCCACTACTGGCTCCGAGACCGCTGCGACGTCCGCCGCCGGCTCCGTAGCAACCTCTGCGGGTGCTGCTTCGCCAGCGGGTTCCTCTGCAACCGGGTGCGGCTTGTCCTCACTCGGCTTCTTCGGAACGACCTTCTTGTCGGGTGCCAGGACCATGGTCATGTTGCGCCCTTCGAGCCGTGCCTGGGTCTCGACCTTGGCGGTCGGTCCCAGTTGTTCCAGCACCGCATCGAGGATCCGTGAACCAAGCTCCGGGTGCGCCATTTCGCGCCCACGGAACTGCAGTGTCACTTTCACCTTGTGGCCTTCTGCAAGGAAATCATGCATATGGCGCACTTTGGTGTCGAAGTCGCCCTTGCCGATCTTGGGACGGAATTTGACTTCCTTGATCGACACGTGGACGGTCTTCTTGCGTGACTCTTTGGCCTTCTGGCTTTCCTCGTAGCGGAACTTGCCGTAGTCCATGATCCGGCACACTGGAGGATTCGCCATGGGCGCGACTTCGACGAGGTCGAGATCGGCTTGGCGGGCCAGTACGAGTGCGTCAGGAAGATTTTTGATTCCCAACTGATTGCCGTCGGCTCCGATAAGTCGGACCTCTCGGGCACGGATGCGCTCGTTGTACCGGTGTTCTGGTGTCTGCGGCGGTGCTATGGCTGCTCACTCCTGTGCAATGGGTGTTGCCCCTCCTGTGTTGGTGATGCGAATGTCACCGAACACGACGGGACACACCGCATCGGGCCAAAAAGGCCTGTAACGGAATGCTACGCAATGCGTGTGACCCGGGCGCACCTTATGCCTGCAGAGCAAGTGTTACCTGCAGGGCAAACGTTGCCCACAGCGCAAGCGCTGCAGGCGGTGGCCGGGTGGGGATGACCGTGAACGGCACCCCACTTCGCCTCAGTTGTCAGCCCGGTAGGGTACCAACCGTGACGGATAAAGACGCCGAGTTCGACGAATCAGCCCTTGACGACGCTCAAGGGGCCATCCACGATGCCCGCAACCGGCTTGCGGATGTGCCTGCTGAGGTGGTGGTTTCCAACCATGTGATGGGGCTCTACGAGCTGGCGGCCATTCACCTCAGTGCCGAGCCGCCGGCGCTGCATGAGGCGGCGTTGGCGATCGATGCAGTGGGTTGTCTCGTCGAGGGCCTCGGGGAACGGCTTGGCGAAGACTCCGAAACGCTGAGCAACGCTCTGTCCAACATTCGCCTCGCGTTCGTGCAGATCAAGAACGCCCAAGCCCCGACCGAGCCGTAGGCCCGGTCCGTCTGAAACGACCCATCGGCGCCCTGCGCACGTGTCCGTCACTCACGACGACACCCTCGATCTTCAGTAACGCCGTTTGCTCGCGTTCGTTGCCGGGCACCAGCCTGCCCGCTGCATTCACCACCCGCCACCACGGCAGGTCATCGTCGGTGGTGGCGAGAATGCGCCCGACCAGGCGGCTCATCGTTGGGTAGCCGGCCACGTCGGCGATGTCGCCGTACGTCACCACCTCGCCCTCTCGCAACGACCGGATCACATCGATGATCCGCTGGTCGCGCTCGTTCATGCGCGGGTGACGGTGCTGGCTTCGTAAGTGCCCAGCTTGCACAGCAGCCCGAATGTGACCGCCGTCGACAACTCGATCGTGCGAGTCCCATCGGCAAGTTCGATGCAGTGAAACTGGAAGCGCTGGCCGTCCGTGCGCTCGATCTCACCGAGGCCGACCGCGGCGTCAAACGCGACCACCAGGCCGATGTTGGGCGTACTCATGGGATGATTTTCGAGATCGGCAGCTCGAGGATGCCGGTGGCGCCGGCGTCGACCAGTTCGGGGATCAGCGTGTTGATTTGCGACTTCGAGACCACGGTCTCGACAGCGAAACCACCATCGCCCGCCAATGGGTTCACCGTCGGTGTCTTCATCGCTGGCAGCAGTGCAAGCACGGCGTCCAGTTGCTCGGCGGCGACGTTCATCTTGACCAGCACTCGCCCACGAGCGTCGAGCGTGCCGTTGAGCAAGGTCATCAGCTGGCCCATCGCGTGCCGTTTGGCCGGGTCGTTGTACGCAGCCTTGTTGGCGACCACCTCGGTGTAGCTCTGCAGGATTTCGCCGATGATTCGCAGGCCGGCAGCACGCAGCGCGCGGCCGGTCTCGGTAATGTCGACGATGCAGTCGGCGATGTCGGGGATCTTGGCCTCGCTGGCCCCGTAACTGAGGCGAATGTCGGCGGCGATGCCCTTCTCCGCGAAGAACCGGCGAGTCAGCTCCGGGTATTCGGTACTGACGCGCAGGCCGTGCGGAAGCTCTTCGATGCGAGTGACCGGCGAGTCGCCCGCAACCGCGACGACCACTTTGATGGGCAGCGAAGTTGTCTTCGAGTATTTCAGCTCGCCGAGACTGACGATGTCGCTGGCGGTCTCTTCCACCCAGTCACGACCGGTGATGCCGATGTCGAACAATCCCTCGGCCACGTACGTAGGGATCTCCTGCGGGCGGAGAATGCGAACCTCGGAGATGCGTGGGTCGGCGATCGTGGCTTTGTAGTCGACCGACGACGAGCGCAGCACGGGCAGATCTGCCGCTTCGAACAGGTCGAGTGTCGCCTTCTCCAGCGAACCCTTGGGCAACACAAGCTTCAGCACGCCGACGAGGCTACCGCCGCGGGCTTCAGTGGCTGGTAGGAGAATCCGCGAGCAGCCGCAGCGCGTGCGGCACCACGTCGATGATGGCGGCCAGTTGCTCGACGCACCCTTTCGGCGAGCCAGGGGTATTGCAGATGATGGCTTGGCCGCGAATGCCCGCAATGCCGCGTGAGAGCCGGCCGAGCGGGCTGACCAATCGCATTGCCTCCGCAAGGCCTGGAGCCTCACGCTCGATCACCATGCGGGTGCCTTCCGGCGACTGATCACGCGGCGCGAAGCCGGTGCCGCCGGTGCTGACGATCAGCCCCGCAAAGCCGTCGGCCAGCTCCGTGAGGGCCGCTGCGACGCTTTCGGCGCCGTCGGCCACGACTGTTTGCGACACCACCTCGAATCCGTTCAAGCGCAGCATGTCGGCCAACGCCGCTCCACTCGCGTCGACTCGAGTGCCGGCAATGACACCATCGCTGACAGTCAGCACCTTCGCCTGCGGCAACGTGTCGCTCATCACAGCTCGCTCATAACGACTTACGGTAGCGAAGCAAGATCATGCCGTCGGTGTCTGCGTCGTGCGGTAGCACTCGCCAGCCGTCGCCGAGCGGACGCCACACCCCCTCGGGCCGGTCGCTCATCGGCACGAAATCGGCGGGAAACGAGTGCTCGGTGGACTCGGCGGCCAGCACCGTGCACACGCTGTAGACCAGCACCCCGCCCGGCTTCACCAATGGAGCGCAGGCGTCGATGATGCGTTGCTGCAACGCCACCAGATCGGTGACGTCGGAGGGTGTGATTCGCCAGCGGGCATCGGCTCGGCGGCGAAGTGTTCCCAACCCGCTGCACGGCGCATCGATCAACACTGCGTCGAACGTGCCCGGCAGGAACGATGGGTTGGTCGCGTCGGCCGCGAGTGCCAGCACGTCGGTGGTGCCCAGACGGGCGGCGTTCTCCGTGATCAACCCGACGCGCTGCGGTTGCAGGTCGGCGGCAATCACCGTCGCCCCCGAAGTGGCGATACCCGTTGCCTTGCCGCCGGGCGCCGCACACACATCAAGGATCAGCTGTCCTTCGCGGGCGGGCACCGCGGCAGTGACCCACTGCGAGCCGAGATCTTGGATATAGCCGTCGTCGCGTTCGGTCACCGACGGTGCTTCGTTCATCGTCGTCAGCGTGGCGATGGCGCCTTCGTAGCCAAGCTCCTCCGTGAGGCGCTGGATGATCCAGTCGGGATAGCTGAGGCGATCCGCGTCCGACGCCCACGTCATGGGGGTGCTGGAGACCCGTCGAAGCACCGCGTTGACGAAACCCCGCGCACGCTTTGGCGCCAACTCGACGGTTTCGCCGACCGCTGCGTGAGCTGGCACGCCGGCGAAGTGGAGTTGATACGCGCCGAGGCGCAGCACGGTACGCACCTCCGGCGACGGCGTGGTGGAGACAAAGCGGTCGACCAACGCATCGCAGGCGCGACGCATGCGGGTGGTTCCGTACACAAGCTCGGTGACGAACTTTCGGTCGCGCTCGGACAGCTTGCTGCGCGACAACTCGGCAACGGTGACGAGGTTCGCGTAGGCCCCCTCGTGGTCGATTCGTTGCAGGCAGCGGAACGCGACGAGTCGTGCAGATTGATTCACTCGAACATCTCGTCACCTTGTGGGCGGGCGCCGCGCGCAAAGTCGGCGTAGGGCATCGGGCCTTTGCCCTCGGGTTGCACCGTGACCAGTCGTAGGCCGGGAAGCGGCTGCTGCGCCGAACGTCCGCCATCGCCGGCCGCCGGTTCGTCCGACGACACGGCGAGCACCTTCAGGCGCTTCCCGCGCAAGGTCGTCCACGCGCCGCCCAGGCGCACGAGTCGATCAATGGACTCAGCCGACTGCGACCAATCGATACGAAGCTCCTCCGGTCGAATCTTTGCCGCGTACAGCGGTTCGCCGCGCTGAGGAACTGGCTGCGGGAACGGCTCGGCGAGACAGCGCACGAGCTGCTCGGTGCCTACCGCGACGAGGTCGCGACGAAGGTCGTCCGCGGTGGCGGTCGGCGAGATCGGCAGACGAACGGTGTCGTAGATCGGGCCCGTGTCGAGGCCTTCCTCCAGCTGCATCAGGCACACGCCCGTCTCCGTGTCGCCAGCAAGGAGTGCCCGCTCGACGGGTGCCGCACCACGCCAACGGGGCAGCAGCGAGAAGTGCATGTTCACCATCGGCACTTCTGCCAGCACGTGCGGCTTGATCAGCTGACCGAACGCGACAACCACGCCCAGCTCAATACCTCGACCCAGCACGTCGTCGACGCTGTGCGACACCAGCAGGCCGAGTTCGAGCGCCGCAGCCTTCACCGGGCTCGGGCTGAGTTCGCTGCCGCGACCGCGCCGTTTGTCGACACGGGTCACCACGAGAGCGACGTCATGTCCGGCGGCAACAAGTGCCTGCAGCGGCGGTACCGCCATCTCGGGCGTACCGAAATACGCCAGCTTCACGGTGTCCTTAGGGTCGGCGTCGTGAACGTCACGACGCCCTCACGGCAAGCGCATCCGGCGGCGCTGCACAGGTGCCGTCGAGGGCTCCTGCAGCTTGCGATACTCCGTCATGGCAGCCTTGCGCTGATCGGGTGTCATCCGGTCGAACATGAGCACGCCGTTGAGATGGTCGATCTCGTGTTGGAACATGCGACCCATCAGCTCGTCGGCCTCGATCTCGACTTCATTGCCGTCGATGTCGATACCGCGCACCAGCACCTTGTTCGGTCGCAGGATGTCGACATAGAGCTCGGGGATGCTGAGGCAGCCTTCGCTGTACACCCACTCGCCATCGCTCTCCACGATGACCGGGTTGATGAGCGCCATCGGCTGGTCGTCAATGTCCCACACCACGATCTGCTTCTGCACGCCAATCTGTGGCGCCGCAAGGGCGATTCCCGAGTCGCTGTCGTAGAGCGTGTCGAACATGTCGTCGACCAGACGCGCAACCTTGCCGTTGATCTCGGTGACGGCCGAAGCCTGCGACTTCAGTACCGGGTCGCCGTAGGTGCGGATCTCATACGCCATGGCGAACAAGGCTAGCGACCCAACCAGGCGCACTTTGGCCCCTCCCCGTCGTTTGTGTCAAACCTGCCAACTCACAGCACCAGGTCACAGCCCGACAGCGGTTACGTACAACGATGTTTTCGAATGGAGTTCTACGATGATGGATCGTATGACTGTTTCGGGGTCGCACTATTTCGATGAGGAGCCGACTACTGACTCTTCGCCCCGCGAGGTGCAGCTGTCGCTGCCGGACATGCAGCTCACGCTGACGACGGATCGTGGCGTCTTTGGCTACGACCGGGTGGACTCGGGAACCAAGCTGCTGCTGCTGCAGGCGCCTACGCCGAGCGCGACCGGCAAACTGCTCGACATCGGGTGTGGCACAGGAGCCATTGCGCTCACCATGGCGCGCCGCTCGCCCGCCGCCACCGTGTGGGCCATTGACGTGAACGAACGTGCCCGGGCGTTGTGCCGCAACAACGGCGAACGCAACGGCATCGCCAACATCACCGTGTGCGGCCCCGACGAGGTGCCGGCGGACGTCAGGTTCGACACGATCTGGAGCAACCCGGCGATTCGTATCGGCAAGCCGGCGCTGCACGCAATGCTGCTGCGCTGGCTCGGCCATCTCTCCCCCGACGGCAGTGCCTTCCTGGTCGTGCACAAGCATCTGGGCAGCGACTCACTACAGACCTGGCTGGGATCTCACGGCTACCCCACCACCCGGCTCGCCTCCTCCGCCGGCTATCGCATCCTCCAAGCCAAGCCAGCGAACTGACGCGGTCTGAGTCCTGCGAGCAGGGCCTGTGAGAAAGAAGCGCGTCACTTCGGGCGAGATTCCGGCCCGGCGATCGAAGTGACGCGGTTTGTGTCTGTCGAGCAGGGGGTGTGAGGAAAATGCGCGTCAGTTCGGCGGCCGAGTCGCCAGGGCATCTACTGACGCGGCGGGTCGACTGCTACACGTAGGCGCGAGCCCCTGGGGCGGGGGGTTTCGGCAAGGGCGCGGCCGAGCACTGCCCAGGTGTCGGCGCGGATGAGGACGCCCTTTGCAGTTGTCGCGAACTCCAAGCCGACTGCGGTAGCGAACTCGACTGCGTCGGCACCCTCAACCGCGGCCAATGCCCGAAACGGCGGCAGGCCGAGCAGGCGCCGCCGCGCTAGCTCACTCTGCGACACACGCGCCGGTTGCGCCCGCTGTGCTGACACAATCACCTCGTGGTCCGGTACGAAGGTTTGCACCAGCACCTTCCCCCCACCGCTGCGCTTGCCGACGAGCCGGCCGGCGCGCACCAGGAGCGCCATCGCCTGTTCGGCAGCCTGATAGCGCGGAGCCAGCAATTCGGCGTCGAAATCCAGAAAGGCCACGACATCGACGCCGCGAACACGGTGCAGCACCGCTTCAGTACCGACGTACACATCACCGGCGGGCAGCTCGTCGGTGTCGCCCGTGACCGAGACAACTGGACGGTTGGCGGCCGCCGCGAGCTCCTCGCGCAGTCGGGTGACACCGGGCTTCATCAGTGCCATCGCACTCGAGCCGCATTGCTGGCAAACCAGCGGGCGCGTGGTCCCGCAGCGCCCGCACGCAAGCGTGCCGTCATCGCGCTGCGCGACCGCTGCGTCGCAGTTGGTACAGCGCTGCAGCGAGCGACATGCACGACACGCCAGCAGCCGGGCGCGGCCGGCCGTGTTGATCACACACACCACACGCTTGCCAGGATCGCGAAGTGACGCGATCAGCTGCGAGCTGACCATCGAACGCTTCCACGGCTCCTCCTCGGTGCGATCGACGACTTCGATGAACGGCCACCCGGCCACGCTGTCGGATACGGTGGGCTCGACGATCCTGTCCCCTGCCCAACGGAGGGCGGCGGCCGTGGGAATCGGCGAGATCAGCAGACAGCCGGCACCTTCCTGCGAGGCGCGCTCAATCGCTACATCACGGGCATGCCACGTGGGCGAGCGTTCGTCCTGGAGCGCTTCGTCGTGCTCATCGAGCACCACCACGCTGTGCAACCCCGGGCACGGCGCCCACACTGCGCTACGGCCACCAACCACCACGTCGACGCCCGCCGCCGCCTGCACCCATTCCTCCGGCAGAAACGCCACACGCAAACCTGCTGTGCGTAGCCGGCTGGCGATGGCACGCGCCACCAACGGTGTGGGGTGCACAACGATGCACGGGCCGCGCCGCGCTATGTCAATCACGATCGGAAGCGGGTCGGTCAACGGTGGCACTCGACGGACACCGCTGGCTACTGGATCGCCCGTGGTAACGGACCGTCGCGCAGGAGGCAGCGCAACGACCATCGACCGCGGCGAGGCCGCAACCAGGAACGGACGCACACGCGGAGCACCCCACCGGACAGCCGCCCAGCGCGCCAGTTCAATGACGTCGGCCGAGGGACCAACCGACGAGAACTTGGCTATCGCCGTCAGCGACGTCGCGGGCCGGTCGGCTTCAGCGGCACCGAGGGCGACCACCCACCCGCCGATATGGCGGCCATGCAGCATCACGCGAACCAGCGAGCCCACCGCGATGCGATCGCGAAGGCTCGCTGGGACGAGGTAGTCGAATTGTTTGTCGAGCCCGGTGAGGTCGGGGACGACCCGAGCGACCAGCGGCTCGATGATGCTCAAACTATTGAAGTCACACGCCGACGGCGCGCATGAAATCGTCGAGTCGGCTGACCTGTTCCCATGTGAACTCGGGCAGGTTGCGACCGAAGTGGCCGTAGGCAGCGGTCTTGCGGTAGATGGGACGCTTCAGGTCGAGGTCGCGCACGATGGCGCCGGGGCGAAGGTCGAATACGTCGCGCACGGCTTGGACGATCTTCGCGTTCTCCACCTTCTCGGTACCGAACGTCTCGACCAGGATGCTGACCGGGCGTGCCATACCGATGGCATACGCCACCTGCACCTCGCAGCGGGTTGCAGCGCCGGACGCAACGACGTGCTTGGCAACCCAACGGGCTGCGTAGGCGGCCGAACGGTCGACCTTGCTGGGGTCCTTACCGCTGAACGCGCCGCCACCGTGGCGGCCCATGCCACCGTAGGTGTCGACGATGATTTTGCGGCCCGTGAGGCCGGTATCGCCATGTGGGCCACCGATGACGAACTTGCCGGTGGGGTTGATGTGGACGTCGTAATTGTCGTCGGCGAACTGCGCGGGAACGATCGGGCGGATGACCTGCTCGATGAGGTCGGGGCGAATCACGGTGTCGCGGTCAACGCCGTCCTGGTGTTGCGTACTGATGAGCACATGAGACAGACGCACCGGTCGGCCGTTCTCGTACTCAACCGTCACCTGCGTCTTGCCATCGGGGCGCAGGTACGGCACCGCGCCCGCCTTGCGAACCTCGCTGAGGCGCTCGGCCAAGCGGTGCGCCATCCAGATGGGCATCGGCATCAGGTCGGGGGTTTCGTCGCAGGCATAGCCGAACATCATTCCCTGGTCGCCTGCGCCCTGCAGTTCCAGCTGATCCTCGGCGTGGCCGGAAGAACGAACTTCTTCACTCTTGTCGACGCCCTGGGCAATGTCGACGCTCTGCTCGTCGATGCTCACGATGACACCACAGGTGTTGCCATCGAAGCCGTAGAGGGCGTTGTTGTAGCCAATGTCGTTGATGACTTCACGAGCCAACTTCGGGATGTCGACGTATGCCGAGGTGGTGATCTCGCCGGCCACCACACAGAGGCCAGTTGTCAGCAACGTTTCGCAGGCAACGCGACCGTGAGGATCCTCAGCCAAGATTGCGTCGAGCACCGCGTCGCTGACCTGGTCGGCCATCTTGTCGGGGTGACCCTCGGTCACGCTCTCGGAAGTGAAGGTATAGCTGCTCACGGGGTAAGGCTCCTCATGAAGTTGGACGTGTGGACTGTGACGGGGTGTGACTGCCACGAATCTCGACCACAGTATCGAGGACCGCCTTGGCAATTGCTCTTTTGTCGGCCAACGCGACCGTGATGGTGGCGCCGCTAGAGGTGAGCAGAGTGACCGCGTTGGTGTCGTGCTGAAAGCCAACACCGGTGGCGCTGACATCGTTGGCGACGATCAGGTCGAGATGCTTGCGCTGCAACTTGCCGGCCGCGTTCGTCAGCAAGTCGCTGGTTTCGGCCGCGAAGCCGACCAGAGTTTGCCGAGCGGGCTTGGCCGCGCCGAGCCCAGCGAGAATGTCGGGAGTTCGCTCCAGGACGATCTGTGGAATGCCCTGGTCTTTCTTCAACTTGCCTTCGACGGCCAGCACCGGACGGAAGTCGGCGACGGCGGCGGCCATCACGATGACGTCGGCGGCCCGGGCGAGCCCTTCGAGCGCGGACTGCATCTGCGCGGCAGTTTCGACAGCCACGACGGTGACGCCGGCGGGCACCGATAACTGGACGGTGGAGACCAGGGTGACGTGGGCTCCACGGGCCGCGGCCTCAGCGGCGAGCGCATACCCCTGCTTGCCACTGCTGCGATTGGCGATGACCCGCACTGCGTCGATGGGCTCGCGAGTGCCACCGGCAGACACCACGACGTGGAGACCGCTCAAATCGCCACCCGACAGCACCGCATCGATGGCCGCCACGATGCGTTCCGGCGAGGCCAGCCGGCCTGCGCCAACATCGCCGCCAGCGAGGCGGCCAGCCTCGGGATCGACAATGTGCACACCACGAGCCCGAAGCGTGGCGACGTTGGCCTGTACGGCCGGGTGCTCCCACATTTCGGTGTGCATGGCCGGGCAGACCACCACCGGCGCCCGCGTGGCGAGCAGCGTGTTGGTGAGCAGATCCGTGCTGAGGCCGGCCGCGTAGGCGGCCAGCAGACGAGCAGTTGCGGGTGCCACAACGATCACGTCGGCGGTTTGCCCCAGCCGCGTATGCGGAATAGGGCTGGCTTCGTTCCACAGGCTGGTCTGCACCGGCTCGCTCGCCAGCGCCGACAACGTGGCCCGACCAATGAAATGCTCGGCGCCGGCGGTCATCACCGGCACGACGTGCGCGCCAGCGTCGACCAGACGACGGCAGACCTCAACGGCTTTGTATGCCGCAATGCCACCGGTGACCCCGAGGACAATGCGTTTCCCGGCGAGCATGACGATCAGTCGAGTCGTTTCAGCTGCGGCCGACGAAGGCGGTCAGGCCGTGGCGTCGTCTGCGTCGGCGACGTCGGCTACTTCGACGCGGTCTGCGTGGGCAGCGCGCTCGATCTTGTCGGCGGCGATTTCTTCGAACGCGATGCTGAGCGGCTTACGCGCCACTGAGCTGACCTGCGGCGGCACCATGTGGCCGAGACCATCACCCAGCTGGTTGAAATAGCTGTTGATCTGGCGGGCGCGACGAGCGGCCAGCGTGACGAGCGAGAACTTCGAATCGACGCGGTCGAGAAGCTCCTCGATCTGCGGATTGATCATGGTGTCGAACGAACGCGTGGACATCTGCAAGCCTCCTGAAAACAGCGCTGCAGTGTACCGGCAGGAACTACCCCAGCATGCGATGGTGATCAATGATCTGCATCATCTCGCCCACCGTGCGCTCCAAATCGTCATTGACCACGACATGGTTGGCCAGCGCCATACCCACAGGTTCCTCGTCAAGTGCCTTCTGCAGGCGCTCGGCGACCTTGTTTTCCGCGTCGCCGCGGCCGCGCAGCCGACGCTGCTGCTCCTCACGCGTGGGCGGCAGCACAAAGATCAGCACTGCTTCTGGGTGCAGCGCCTTGACCTGTTTGGCGCCGTCGACCTCGATTTCCAGGACCACATCGCGACCAACAATCGCCTCTGGTCGCGGCGTGCCGTAGTAATTGCCCAGAAAGTCCGTCCACTCCAAGAACCCGTCAGCTGCGATGCGAGCTTCGAACGCATCGCGATCGGCAAACACGTACGCGGTGTCGCTCTCACCTGGCCGCTGTGCCCGCGTCGTCCACGAGCGGCTCAGCCACAACTGTTGGTCGCGCTCGGCGAGCGCGTTGACGATGGTGCCCTTCCCTACGCCCCCGGGGCCGGAGACGATGAAGAGCAGCGAAGTGGAGGCGGCAGTGTTGGCTGCCATGGCCTCACTGACCGAGCTGTGCGAGCAACGCCAGCTTCTGCTGGGCGCCAAGACCCTGCACCCGACGGTTATCGGCGATGCCGATCTCCTCAATGATCTTACGCGCCTTGACCTTGCCGACGCCCGGAAGCGACTCGAGCAAAGAGACGACCTTCAGCTTGCCAACGGTGCTGCTGGTGGAGGCGAGGGCCTCCTTCAGCGTGACGGAGCCTCCCTTGAGTTGATGCTTGAGCTCGGCGCGGGCGACGCGAGCCTCTGCGGCCTTGGCCAGAGCATTGGCACGCTGTTCAGGGGTGAGTTGCGGAGGAGTTGCCATGTGCTGACCCTAGCGCTGCCAGCGTGTCGCGCGATGACAATCACGCGTTGGGCGAGGATGCCAGCCCACCACGGTGGGCGAGTCCCGTGAGCTCGCTGGGCCGAATGCGGTGCTTGGCGCACCACTCGAGCAGCTCGCGTTGCACCTTCTGAGGCGCAGCCGGGTCTGCGAACGTAGCCGTGCCCACCTGCACCGCACATGCACCCGCCAACATCAGTTCCGCAGCGTCCCAGCCGTTCGATACCCCACCAACGCCGATAATCGGAAGCTGTGGAAGCGCGGCGTGGACGTCGTACACCGTTCGGACTGCAACCGCATGCACTGGCCGTCCGCTGTACCCGCCGCCACCGGCGCCGAGCACGGGCAAGCCAGTCGACGGATCCAGCACCATGCCCAACATTGTGTTGGACAGCGTCACCGCCTCCGCGCCAGCCTCGCTGACCGCGGCGGCGACCTCCATCACCCGGTCAGTGTTGGGACTGAGCTTCGCCCACCTCGGCCGACCGCAGCCAGCTGTTGCCGCGATCACCTCGGCCGAGAGCGCCGCATCGTGGGCGAAGATCCCGCGGCGGCCCTCCAAGTTGGGGCAAGAAAGGTTGACCTCGACGGCAATCACCGACGCGGGCGCGTCCGCAAGCTGCGCAGCTGCCTGCGCATAGTCCTCCACCGTCCGCCCCCAAATGCTGGCGATCACTCTGGCGCCGGTGGCAATCAGCGCCGGCAGCTCTTCGGCGAGCCAGAAGGGCACCCCCGGCCCTTGCAGGCCTACGGCGTTGATCATGCCCAAGCCCGCAGGGTGCACCCGAGGCGCCGCATTGCCGGCCCACTCATAGGCAGCCAGCGACTTGACCACTACGGCACCCAACGCCGACAGATCCATGTACGGCGCGAGTTCGGCGCCGTGCCCGGCCGTGCCAGACGCCGTCATCACCGGTGCCGGCAACGTCAGCGACCCGATCTGCACCTTCGATGAGGTCACGGAGATCCATCCCCGACCATCAAGAATGAAACTCCTGCAACGACCGCACGTTGATCTCGCGGCCGACCATTTCAGCCATACCCTGCACCGCCGCCAGCGCTGCCTCGACCGTGGTGACGGAGCTGACGTGATGACTGTTGGCCGCCTTACGAATCCGCTCCCCATCGGTGCGCCCACCGCGACCCTGCGGAGTGTTGACAACGAACGCGATTTCACCGCTCTCGATCAGCTTCGCAGCGTTGATGCCGTGCCCGTCGGAGATTTTTCCGACGACCTGATCGACCGTGATACCGAAGCGGCCGAGGTACTCGCAGGTGCCCTTCGTGGCGGCAATCTTCAGCCCCAGCTCACGCAACCGCGCCGCTACGACCAGTCCGGCCGGCTTGTCGCCATCCGCGAGCGACAGAAAGACGGTGCCTTCGGTGGGCAGCAGCGTGCCAGCGGCCAACTCGGCCTTGAAAAAAGCCTTGCCGAAGGTGGTGTCGATGCCCATCACTTCGCCGGTGCTGCGCATCTCGGGCCCCAGTGCCGTATCCACATCCGGGAAGCGGCTGAACGGCAGCACGGCTTCCTTGATGGCGACGTGGCCGTGCTGACTGGGCGGGCGCAGCAAACCCTCGGTGCGCAGCTCGGCCAATGTGGCGCCAAGCATCACGCGGCTGGCCACCTTGGCCAGCGGTACCCCAGTGGCCTTTGCCACGAACGGCACCGTCCGACTGGCCCGCGGGTTGGCCTCGATGACGTACACAGTGGTGCCGAGCACTGCGTACTGGACGTTGATGAGGCCGCGCACGTCGAGCGCATTCGCAATGGCAGTGGTGTATGCCTTGATGACCTCCACCACCCAGCCGGGCAGAGTCTGGGGCGGAATTGCGCAGGCGCTGTCACCGCTGTGCACACCGGCTTCTTCCACATGTTCCATCACGCCCCCGATGAGCACTTCGCCGGTGTGGTCGCGAATCGCGTCGACATCGACTTCGGTGGCATCTTCAAGGAAGCGGTCGATGAGCACCGGGCGCTCGGCGGAGAGGCCGCCCTCCTTGCCCAATGAGCCAAAGCCGGCCAGCTCGGCCATTGCCCGTGCCAGGTGATTGCGATCGTGGACGATCTGCATGGCCCGCCCACCGAGCACATAGCTGGGGCGTACGAGGACGGGGAAGCCAACCTGATCGACGATGGTGAGCGCCTGCTCGATATCGGTGGCGGTGCCACCGGGAGGTTGCGGGATGTGCAGGTCGGTGCACAATGCACTCCACTTCTCGCGGTCCTCGGCGAGGTCGATGGACGCTGGCGACGTGCCGGCAATGAGTTCCACCGGCAACTGGCCGGACAGCTTCAGCGGGGTCTGCCCGCCGAGCGAGACGATGACCTTCGGCGCCACACCCCCGGATGCAGCCGTCTCCGCAGCAATCACGTTGAGCACGTCCTCGCGGGTGAGTGGCTCGAAGTACAGCCGGTCGCTGGTGTCGTAGTCAGTGCTGACGGTCTCGGGGTTGCAGTTCACCATCACCGTCTCAAAGCCGGCTTCGCGGAGTGCGAACGAGGCATGCACGCAGCAGTAGTCGAACTCGATGCCCTGGCCAATGCGGTTGGGGCCACTCCCCAAGATGACTACTCGCGGGCGCTCGCTGGGACGGACCTCGTTCTCGTCCTCCCAAGTGCTGTAGTGATACGGCGTTTCAGCAGCGAACTCGGCGGCGCAGGTGTCGACTGTCTTGTAGGTGGGCATCACCCCGGCCGCCTCGCGGGCCGCACGCACAACGAGCTCGTCAATGCCCCACGCGAAGCCCATCTGGGCGTCGCTGAAGCCGAACTGCTTGGCTCGCTTCCACATCCGCGGCGACATGCCAGCCATACCAGCGTCCGTGAACGCAACGCGCTCCTCCACGATCTGCTGCATCTGATCGAGGAACCAGTGGTCGATCCGGCAGGCCGTATAAATGCGCTCGATGGCCACGCCCCGGCGCAGCAACTCGCCCACCTCGAAGAGGCGATCCGGCGTGGGGATGGCAACGGCGGCCAGCAGATCGTCGTCGCTGCGCTCCTCCAACTGTGCCTCTGCGGGGTCGCAACCCAAGCCGTAACGGCCCTGCTCCAGGGATCGCAGTCCCTTCTGCAGGCTCTCGGTGAACGTGCGACCAATGCTCATGGCCTCGCCCACGGACTGCATCTGCGTGCCCAGCACGCCGGAGGTACCCGGCAGCTTCTCAAAGGCCCAGCGGGGGATCTTGGTCACCACATAGTCGATGGACGGCTCGAAGCTGGAAGGCGTGGAGCGCTGGTCGGTGGAGGTGATGTCGTTGGATATTTCGTCGAGCGTGTAGCCGACAGCGAGCTTGGCAGCGATCTTCGCGATGGGGAAACCCGTCGCCTTCGACGCCAGCGCAGACGACCTCGAGACGCGCGGGTTCATCTCGATGACGACCTGCTCGCCGTTGACGGGGTTGACCGCGAACTGCACGTTGCTGCCACCGGTCTCGACGCCGACGCGCCGAATGCAGGCAAACGCCGCATCGCGCATCTGCTGGTACTCCACGTCGCTGAGCGTTTGCACCGGCGCCACCGTGATGCTGTCGCCGGTGTGCACCCCCATCGGGTCGACGTTCTCGATACTGCAGATGATGACGCAGTTGTCGGCCCTGTCGCGCATGACCTCCAGCTCGTACTCTTTCCAGCCGGCAATGCTCTTCTCGATCAGAATTTCCCTAATCGGGCTGGCATCGAGGCCGTTGGCGGCGAGCGTCTCGAATTCTTCGGTGGTGCTGGCAATACCGGTACCGCGACCACCGAGTATGTAGGCGGGGCGGATGATGCAGGGCAGACCGATCTCGGCCAGCACGATTCGCGATTCGTCCATGTCGTGGGCGATGCCGCTGGCGGGCACCTTCAGGCCGATCTCGATCATCGCTTCCTTGAACAGTCCCCTGTCCTCGGCCGTTGCGATGGCGAGCGCGTTGGCGCCGATCATTTCCGGCGTGCCAGGGACCCCGATGAGGCCCATCTCGTAGAGCGCCATCGCGGTGTTGAGACCCGTCTGGCCGCCCAACGTCGGCAGCACTGCGTCGGGCCTTTCGCGCTCGATGATCTTGGCGACCACCTCGGGCGTGATGGGCTCGATATACGTCGCGTGCGCGAAGTCGGGGTCGGTCATGATGGTGGCCGGATTGGAGTTCACCAGGATGACCCGGTAGCCCTCCTCCTTCAGCACCCGGCACGCTTGAGTGCCGGAGTAGTCGAACTCGCAGGCCTGGCCAATCACGATTGGGCCCGAGCCAATGATGAGAATGCTGTGAATGTCGGTGCGCTTCGGCATCAGGCTCGCGCTCCCATGAGGTCCGAGAACATCTCGAAGAGGTACCGACTGTCATGTGGGCCGGGGCCTGCTTCCGGGTGGTACTGCACGCTGAAGGCTGGTGCACCGAGCACCCGCATGCCTTCGTTGGTGAAGTCGTTGAGATTGAGGTGCGTGACCTCCACTTTGCCCTCCAGGCTGGACGGATCGACACAGAAGTTGTGGTTCTGGCTGGTGATCTCCACGTGCCCGGTGGCCTCGTGGCGCACCGGATGGTTGCCGCCGTGGTGGCCGTAGGGCAGCTTGAACGTCTCACCGCCCAGCGCTCGGCTGAGCAGCTGATGCCCGAGGCAGATTCCGAAGATGGGCACCTGGCCGAGCAGCTCGGCGATGGTTGCCGAGGCATAGTCGACCATCGCCGGGTCGCCAGGACCGTTGGAGAGGAAGACGCCATCGGGCTGTAGATCCAGAACTTCTGCGGCAGTCGTGGAGGCAGGCACAACCTCGACAGTGCCCAGCCCGCTGAGGTGACGCACGATCGTGCGCTTGATACCGAAGTCGAAGGCGACAATGCGGCGCTGAGCTCCATCGAACGCTGGCACCGTATATCGCTGCGCGGTGGTCACCTGCGCGACGAGATCGATGCCGTCGGTGCCGTTCTCCGCCGCCGCGGCTGCCCGCAACGTTGCCTCGTCGGCGGTGCCGAACGCGCCGGGCATCGCGCCGGAGTCGCGCAGCAGACGCGTCAGTCGGCGGGTGTCGATGCCGGCGATGCCACTGACGCTGAACCGGCGCAGCATGTCGTCGAGCGAGCCCTCCGAGCGGTAGTTGCTGTGCCGACGCGCCATCTCGCGCACGATGACACCACGGCAGAATGGCCGACCAGACTCGAAGTCGGCCTCGTTGATGCCGTAGTTGCCGATGTGCGGGTAGGTGAAGGTGATGATCTGCCCGGCGTAACTGGGGTCGGTGATGACCTCCTGGTAACCGGTGAGCACGGTGTTGAAGACCACTTCTCCACCAGCGACGCCGCCGACGGGATCGGCGCCGATCAGCTCGCCTTCGAACACACTCCCATCGGCCAGTACCAGTGCTGCCTCACGCATGATGGCCAACTGCATCACTCAAACCGGCGTACATCAAAGTGGATTGCATATTCATGCATCTTAGTGCACGATCATGCAATGGGTGTTGCTGAAGGTCAGCACACATCGTTTTTGCTCCTGCCGTACGGGCCTCACAGGACCCGTTTCACGGTCGGGAGTGCAGGCTAGCCGACCGAGGAGACGAGATGCGGGTATCGATCACCTTCGGCGAGCACACACTTCACGTCGTGGCGAACGCGGTGATACAGCGTCCAGTATTCGTTGCCTGCGACGACTTCGAAGTCCTTCGAAACCGCGGCCCAGTCGACTTCTAGATCAACGGGAATCTTGGCCTGCAGCATCACGTACTCGAGGTCGTTGGCCGTGGGCAGGCATGCCCGCGCCTCTTCCTGAGACGTGTCCACCCCGTACAGCACCACCCGGAACGGGTTCGGGAACTGATAGATCAGCGTGCGCTCGGCAAGGTGCGGGGTGAGCGCGTGGTACGCCGCCACCGATGCGTCGGCGGGGATATCGTCAAAGATCTCTCGCGCCGCAACGGCTACGGGGTGGTCGGCTGGCCAGTAGTAGGGCTGGGTGCGCCCGATTGGGTCATCGGCACCGGGTGTGAGAATGCTGCCCAGTGGCACCACGCCCCACATCAGACAAGCCCACACGGAGCTGAGCAACACAACCCCCACCAGCCGCCGGCGCCACTGGCGGCCAACCAGCTCTAGGGCGTGCACCGTGCCCAGCACAATGGCGGGCACGGCGATCAGCGAGTAGTGATATTCGAGGTGGTACTGATACCAAAAGGTGCTCAGCATGTTGGTGCCGATGACGAGCAGGCTGACCGCGGCAAGGCCAGGACGCCGTGCAAAGACGAACGCCAGCGGGAACGTCATTTGCCAGAAGTAGAACGGCCGATTGTCGCTACGGAAGTGATCAATGACATTGCCCGGCCGCTCGATGGCCTCACGAATCAGGCCGGTGGGGCCACCGAACGGAATGCGCCAGCCGTTACGCGTGGGTACGCCAATCAACGAGCGCATCAGCAAGAACATGCCCAGCAGCGTGGCGCCGACGGTGGCGGCCATTGTCGCCACACCGATGCGGCGATCACGCTTCATCGCGACCCACACACCCAGCGGGAGCAGCACCAGCACGACGTCTTCCTTCACCAGAATGGTGAGGAGGATGAACACCCAGTACAGCCGCCATTTGCGCTCGAGCGCCCCGTAGATGGCCATGCCGACGAAGAACGCGACGAAGCTATCGGGGTGGAAGTTCTCCCGGTTGGTCCAACCAACCGCCGGGTGCAGCAGGAAGCACACGGCCAGCGCAACCGCCATTCCCTCGCTCGCCAGACGCCGCCGCGCAGCGAGAAACACGGGCAGCGCGCCCAGCGCGATGAACAGACTCTGCAGGAAAAACAGCGTGCTGGCCGAAGGAAAGAGGCGGTAGATCGGGGCGACAAGGAGAAGGATCAGCGACGCGTGGTCGCCAAACATGTTGCGACCCATCAGGGTGACAAACGGGGCGTCGCCCTGACCCAGCAGCCAGACGCCCTGCTGGTAGAGCCCAACGTCGTAACTGGAGGTGCCCAAGCCCTGGTGTACTTCGATGCTGACCTTCGTGAAGTACGCGACGTAGGTAACGAGCATTCCCCCGAACAGGGCTTGCCAGGCGGTGATGCTTTTCGCTCGCGCCACCACTGCCGCCGCGGCGGCGGTGCCAATGGCTACCAGGCGATTCGGTTCGCCGGACTGGTCAGGCTCGTCGACCATTGGTCACTCGGTGCGCAGCACCGGCACCACAGCGGAGAGCACACCATTGACGAAGCGCCCCGAGTCGTCGGTACTGAATCGCTTGGCGAGTTCGACGGCTTCGTCGAGCACCACGGCCACCGGCACGTCGGGGCGCGACATCAGCTCGAAGGAGGCAATGCGCAGCACGTTGCGATCGAGCGTTGGCATGCGCTGCAGCGTCCAGCCCTTGGAGTGGGCCGCAATCACCTCGTCGAGCCGTTCCCTGTTCGACTCGACGCCTTCCACCAGCAAGGTGGTCAGTTCGTCGGCGGGTGAGATCTGCGCAGCGAGCACTGCGCTGGGAGCAATGCCCTTCGACTCCGCCTCATACAGCAAGATCAGTGCGCGCTCACGGGCGTCGGTACGAATGTCATCAGGGCCATTGGGGCCGTTCGAGCGTGCGGCGCGGTTGCGCTGGCGGGCCATTCGATCAGACTCGGGTCATGTAGTCGCCGGAGCGCGTATCAACCTTCACCCGGTCGCCCGGGTTGATGAACAGGGGAACCTGGATGGTCTTGCCGGTCTCGAGTGTGGCCGGCTTGCGGGCACCGCTGACACGGTCGCCCTGGATGCCAGGCTCAGTGTCGGTGATGGCCAGCTCGACGGAGGGTGAGATCTCGACGGTGATGATTTCGCCGTTGTAGAACGCAATCTGGGCCACCGAGTTCTCGACCATGTAGTCGGCCGCGTCGCCCAGGGCGGTCGGCGCAACGTTCTCCTGGTCGTAGGTCTCCTGGTCCATGAACACGTACATGTCGCCATCGCGATAGAGGAACTGCATGTCCTTCTTGTCGAGCAATGCCTGCTCGACGCGCACGCCGGCGTTGAAGGTCTTGTCGATGACGGCACCGTTGCGCAGGTTGCGCAGCTTGGAGCGAACGAACGCCCCGCCCTTGCCCGGCTTGACGTGCTGGAATTCGACGACCTGATACAGGACCTTGTCGATTTCCAGCGTGATGCCGTTCTTCAGATCGTTGGTAGAGATGGCGGGCACGGTGAATCCTTCGGAGATGAAGTGAGAACGCGGCATCCTGCACTGGTGACAACCACCAGGTCTTCTACTCGAATGCCACCGAAACCTTCACGATAGACGCCCGGCTCGACGGTCACTACGTCGCCGACCTGCAATATGGCCTCGCCGGCCCGATTGACGAATGGGTCTTCGTGGATCAAAAGACCCACTCCGTGGCCGGTTCCATGTGTGAACCAATCGCCATAGCCGGCCTCGGTGATGGTGTCGCGGCAGACCGCATCGAGCTCCTTCGTGGTCAGCCCGGGGGCGACGGCGGCCACGCCGGCGACCTGCGCCGCGAGCACCAACTCGTACAGCTCGTGCTGCAAGGCGGTGGGTGTGCCGATCACGAAGCTGCGGGTCATGTCGCTGTGGTAACCGTCGACCAGCGCGCCGACGTCGATGATGACCGTGTGACCGGGTTCGATCAGCGTGTCGGTGGGCCGGTGATGCGGCAGCGCTGCGTTGACCGGGCCGGTAGCGACAATTGTTTCGTAGCTGGGGCCGATGGCGCCCAGCTCGCGCATGCGGATCTCTAGCCGGTTGCGCACTTGGGCCTCGGTGAAGCCATCGCCGAGCGTTGGCGCGACATCCGCGAGCGCTTGGTCGGCGATGCGGCAGGCGGTTGCCATTGCTTCGATCTCTGCGTCGTCTTTCGTGCGCCGTTCCCCTTCGACGAGGCCGGATGTGGGCGCGAGCGCAGATTCGAATGCGGCCGACCAGGTGGCGTGCTGCTGATAGCTGACGTGGGCCGCCTCGAACCCGATGGTTCGGTACTGCTGGGTGGTTGCCACCAGATGGGCTTGGGTTGCCGCTCCCGTGGCGCCGACGAGCACCTGCCCCACGACGCCATTGGCTGCCATTTGCTGTGCTGCCTGTTCGCCGTAACGGCCGTCGGTGACCAGCGTGAGCTGATCGGAACCGAGGACGACCCAGCCGTTTGAGCCCGTGAAGCCGGTCAGCCAGCGAATGTTGGTGAGGTCGCTGATCAGCAGGGCCTCGGTGTCTGCTGCTACGAGGTGATTTCGAACCCGATCAATGCGATTCATGCCAGCCTGGCAACGACGGCTTGCACTGCCAGTTCGTACCCTTGGATCCCGAGACCAATGATCGAACCTGTTGCCACGGGCGCGATCACGCTGGTGTGGCGCCACGGCTCGCGAGCGTTGGGGTTGGAGATGTGTACCTCGATGATGGGGCCGGCGAACGCGGCGAGCGCATCGTGAATGGCCCAGGCGTAGTGGGTGAATGCGCCGGGGTTGATGATGATTGCGGAGGCGTGGTTGCGGGCGGCGTGGATGGCTTCGACCAACACACCCTCGTGGTTGGTCTGCAGCGCCTCGACCGTGTGGCCATGAGTGTGCGCCGCCGCGGTCACGACGGCGACGTAGTCGTCGAGCGTGGCGCTGCCGTAGATGTGCGGCTCGCGCTGGCCGAGCAGGTTCAGATTTGGTCCATGAAGCAGGGCGATGATGGCCACGGCCCTATCGTGCCACGCCCGCATGCCACGTGGCTCGATCAATGCAGTACAGGACGTGTCGTTGGCCGTGCCAGCCGGGGGTCATCGGGTGGTCGAACTCTCTCGCCGGGTCAAGCCGGAGCCCGATCTTTTGCATCACCCGCTGCGACTTGAGGTTCCTGGTGGTGGTGAAGCTGACGATTTCGTCGTGGGGCAGCACAACGTTGTCAAAGCCGAACTTCAGAGCGGCGATGGCGGCCTCGGGCGCGAATCCGTGGCCCCAGTGCTGTGTGGCCAGCCGCCAGCCGACCTCGACACACGGTGTGACGCCCGCGACCTCGAAGCCGGGCGCCGAGAGCCCGACGAAGCCGATGAATTGGCCAGTGTCTCTGCGCTCGACGGCCCACAATCCAAAGTTGCGCAGCTCCCAGCCGGCCGCCATTCGGTCCACCATCTCCTCGCTCTGCAGCGGCGAGAGCACCGAGGGGAAATGCTCCATCACGTCGGTATCCGCGTTGAGTATTCCGTACGGAACCTTGTCGGTCTCGCGCCACTCTCGTAGCAGCAATCGCTCCGTCTGGATCCGCGGTGTCATCCCACCAGCATGCCGGGTATGTTGCTCATGACGACGCAATGAGAGAGCCCGTTGCCGGGATCCGATCGGCGGTGGCCGACCCGGCCGACCCCCTTCAATTTCAATCCGCGCCGAAGCCGAGCCGCACCGCTTCTTGAGGCCCACTTCTAGAGCATGGGTGACGGACCCGCAGCAGGCAAACTCAAGCGAGAAGTGGGCTAACGCATGGAGGCAAGGGCAGCGAGGGCAGCGGCCGCGGGGACGTCGGCGACGACCTCGACACCGCTGGGACCGTCGAGGACGAAGGTCAGCTCGCCATCCAGCACCTTCTTGTCTCGCAACATCAGTTCCACCAGGCGTTGCGCCGACAACCCCTCCGGCAAGGCGGTGTCCAACTCGTACGCGCCGCCGACGACGTCGTAGTGCTGCTGCACTCGTTCGTCGGAGATTCGGCCCAGGTGGCGAGCCAAGTGAGCGGCGTACATCAGACCAATGCCGACCGCCTCGCCGTGGGCGATCGCATAGCCAGTCTCGATCTCCAGCGCGTGGGCCAGCGTGTGGCCGTAGTTGAGCAGCGCCCGGCGGCCGCCTTCGCGTTCGTCGCCCGCCACGATGTCGGCCTTGATCTGCACGCAGCGAGCAATGCGTTCCGCCTCACCCATCGCCAAGAGATCGTCACCGGTGAGGAAGTGGTACTTCGCCATCTCACCGCGACCGCAGCGCAATTCGCGAGGCGGCAGCGTGCTCAACGCGTCGAGATCGCAGATGACCCCGCTGGGCTGCCAATACGCCCCCACCAGGTTCTTGCCCTCTGTCAGGTTGACACCGGTCTTGCCGCCGATAGCGGCGTCGATCATGCCCACCAGCGTGGTACTGACATGCACGACCGCAACGCCTCGGTGCCATGATGCCGCTGCAAAACCGGCGACGTCGGTCACCATTCCTCCGCCGACACCAACGACCACGTCATTGCGCGTGAGACCCATGCGGGCAAAACCCCGACACAGCAGCTCGATGGTGGCCAACGACTTGTGCTGCTCGCCCTCACCGATCTCGAACCGCTCGAACGCCAAACCAGGGTTGACATCGAGAGGAACGCCTGCCTGTGTCACCACCGCGACTCGCCGAGCCGTGCGCGGCAGCAGCGCAGCCAGTTCGCTGCGCGCTCCATTGCCCACCAACACGTCGTAGCCGCGGTCGCCCAACGGCACCCGAACGGTAATCATCGCAGGACCGCCTCCACCACGTCACTCACCGATCGGTTGTCGACCAACACGATTGCATCGGCCACCTCGCGATAGAGGGATTCTCGCTCATTGAACATGCGCTGCAAGGTACCCGCTGCGTCGCCATCCAACAGCGGACGATGCCCTCCGCTCTTCACGCGATCGGCCAATATCGCCGGGTCGGCACAGAGCCACACCACCTTCGCACCTGACGCCTTCAACGCCTCGCGGTTGGTCTCGCTGAGTACTACTCCCCCGGCGCCAGCGATCACCAACGGCTCGGTCGACGCCAATGCTTCCAGCAGTACCTCGGTCTCCAACGCACGGAAGGCTGCCTCACCGTCGTCGGCAAAGATCTCGCGCACGGTGCGGCCGCAACGACTCTCGATGATGGCATCACTGTCGAACACCCGACGGCCCAGCCGATCGGCGACCACTCGTGCCACCGTCGTCTTCCCAACGCCCATCAGGCCGACAAACACCAGGTGCTCATCAGCCCTGATCACGGCCGGTCTTTCACGGCAACGTCGCCTTGAACGATTCGGCATTGCGAACGAACTCGCCGATGCTGTCGCCACCGAACTTGCGGCCCGCTTCGGTGGCAAGCACCAGCGCGACCATGGTCTCGGCAACTACCGCGCAGGCGGGAACGGCGGTGACGTCGGTGCGCTCCTTGAAGCTGACTGTCGCCTCCTTGGTCACCACATCCACAGTCTTCAGCGTCGGCCGGTTGAGCGTTGCCAGCGGCTTCATCGCCGCGCGCACGACCAGCAGCTCGCCCGTAGTGATGCCGCCTTCGGTACCACCGGCCAGCGAACTTTCGCGGCGGTAGTCGCCGGTGCCGCCATTGAGCGATGGGTCCCACACGATGGCGTCATGAGCGTTGCTGCCACGACGGCCAGCGACCTCGAAACCGTCGCCAATCTCTACGCCCTTGACGGCCTGGATGCTCATCACGGCCTGCGCCAGCGCCGCGTCGATCTTGCGATCCCAATGGACATGGCTACCGAGGCCGACAGGTACGCCATAGCCCAGCACCTCCACCACACCACCCAGGGAATCGCCATCCTTGGCCGCAGCCTTCACCTCCTCGATCATCGCCAGCGAGGCGGCGGCGTCGAAGCAGCGAACTTCATCGGCATCGACGGCAGCCAGATCGGCTGGAAGCGGACGCAGGCCCACGGCCGCCCGTGCGGCCCCCATCTGAATGACGTGCGAGATGATCGAGACGCCCAGTTCGGCCAGCAGCCTCTTGGCAACTGCACCGGCGGCTACGCGGGCCGCTGTCTCGCGAGCCGAGGCCCGCTCGAGCACGTCGCGCGCATCAGTGAAACCATACTTCTGCATGCCGACGAGATCGGCGTGGCCGGGGCGAACCGATGTGAGCGGGTCCTTGGTGACACCGGGCGCAGGCGACATCTCCTCGTGCCACTTGTCGCTCCGGAACCACTCGCTGTTCTTGATCTCGATGGCGATCGGCGAGCCGAGCGTGCGACCGTGACGAACGCCGGCTATCAGGGTCAGCTCGTCCATCTCGAAGCGCTGGCGCGGCCCGCGGCCGTAGCCAAGCCGACGGCGGGCCAGCTCGGGCTGGATGTCGTCCACGGTGAGCGACAACCCCGCAGGGAGGCCCTCGATGATGACGACAAGCGCTTGCCCGTGCGATTCGCCGGCTGTCAGATAACGAAGCATCCTTGGCAGGCTACTGGCGGGTCACTAGTGGCGCGTCAGACAACGTGTGCCTCGGGGTGGCGCGACCTCAAGCCGGCGTTCTGTGACGCTCCAATGCGCCGAGAGGCGAGTGACAGAGCGCAACCGGGATGTTCCATACGGGAGTGGCCGATCATCCGTCCGGCGGGTGTCCGTCTCCGGTGCGACTATCTTGCGGGGGTGGCTGAGCGGACGGTGATCGAATCAACGCCAGCCCCGAGCACTCGTGCTTCGTTGGTGGAGGACTTCCGTCGGCTTGGGGTCACCTCCGGAGACGTCCTCGTCGTGCACACGTCGCTCAGCGCCATCGGCTACGTGATCGGTGGTCCGCAAGCTGTCGTGGAGGCGCTCCTGATCGCCGTCGGCGCAACGGGGACGGTCACCATGCCGGCCCACAGTTCAGACTGGTCCGAACCTTCCTTCTGGCAAGCGCCACCTGTCCCCGAGGCATGGTGGCAGCAGCTTCGTGAACACATGCCCGCATTCGATGAGCACCTGACCCCGCTGCGCGAGATGGGTGTCGTCGCAGAGTCCATGCACCGAATGCCTTCCACGCGACGAAGTAACCATCCTCGTGTCTCGCACCTCGCCAACGGCCCACACGCCGAGCAGATCACGACCGGACACCCACTGTCCGACGGCTTCGGGGAAAGCTCTCCACTTGCCCGGCTGTACGACCTTGATGCCAAGGTTCTGCTGATCGGGGTCGGACATGACAACAACTCGTCGATCCATCTCGGTGAATCCAGAGCTGATTGGCCCGGCAAGCCGACCATCACCCAAGGCTCCCCAGTGCTGGTTGCCGGCCAGCGAAAGTGGATCACCTACCAAGAACTCGACGCCGACGCGGACGACTTCGAGATCATCGGCACGGCCTTCGAAGACGCAAACGACGTGCGCAAAGGTCACGTTGGCCTGGCTGTGTCACTGCTGATGTCGCAACGCTCCGTCGTCGACTTCGCCGCTGACTGGATCTCAAACAACCGAGCCCACTGAACCGACCGCCGCGCCCGATGCCCGGCGGAACCTCCGCAGCCTCACCAATTACCGGAAACACTGCCGTCATTGCGGTGGTGGCTCAATTGGGCTTTCCCAGAAGGTGACGTCTGGTTCTGGGAAAGCTTCGATGGTGCGACGCAGCCACCCGCTCGTCGTGAGGCCCAAATGTCGCCGGTTGTGTAGCCGCAACGGGCGCCAGATATCCGGCGATCTGGCGGGTCACTGGTGGCGCGCGGCCAGTTCCCGCTCAGCTGCGGCCACCATCACAGCGATATCGGGAAGGTGACCGTGCCACAGCTGCTGTTGCAGCGCAGCCTGGTGCACCAGCATCCCCAGACCCTCCACCGTGACCGCTCCGGCGGCCTTCGCCGCGCGCAACAGCGCCGTCTCACGCGGGTGGTAGACGATGTCGGCGACCACCTGACCGGCACGAAGCACTGACGGATCGCACGGCATGTCGTCAGCGGCCATGCCAACCGACGTCGCGTTGATCACGATCTCGGCGTCGCGCACATCGGTGGCGCCGCCGACGACGCCGATGGCGCCCGCCAGCAGAGCCGCCTCCTCCGCTGCACCGGCAGTGCGATTGACGACCGCAACTCGCGCTGCGCCAGCCCGGCTCAGCTCGTCGATGATGGACCGGGCAGCTGCACCGGCCCCCAGCACGCACACGGCGCGACCCGCAACCACCACGCCAGCAGCGGCGAGTGAGGCAACAAAGCCAGCCCCGTCGGTGCTGTAACCCTTCAACGAACCATCCGTCTGCGGCACCACGGTGTTCACACTGCGTAAGGCGGCGGCGGCAGGATCGAGCGAGTCGACCGCGCCTGCAACAGCCTCTTTGTGCGGCATGGTCACCGACAGGCCGCCGAGCCGGAACGTCCGCATGGCATCAAGTGCCGCCTGCGCCTCGCCCGGCGACACTTCGAACGCTGTGTAGACCCAGTCGAGCCCTAGCTGCGTAAACGCCGCATTGTGGAGCGCGGGCGACAGGCTGTGGCGTACCGGGCTGCCGATCACTGCCGCGACCCTTGTAGCTCCGGTGATCACAGCAGACCCTTTTCCCGGGCAATCTGAATGTTGGCCTCTTGCTGTTCCAGCGTGGCGGAGAACACGTGACGCCCGTCCTCGTCGGCCAGCACGTAGTAGAGGTACACACATGGGTCGCCCTTCGGCAGCCCGACACAGATCGGGTCGCCCTGTGAAGGATTGGCGACCGGATTGAGTGCTGCTTCGATGCTGGCGCGCCCCGGGTTCGCAATCGGTGTCGGCGGCAGACCCGCGTGTAGATAGGTGTTGTACGGCGTATCCAGCGCCTTCACTTCACTGAACGACAGCGCCGGGTCTTGGCCGTAGAACAGGGCTGCGTCGATGCCCAGTGGCATCCCCAGAAAGAGCCGGTTGTAGATGACGCGAGCGATCTTTGCCCGGTCTTCCGGTACCCGCGCCTCGCGCTCGATCAAGCTGGCAACGATGAGTACTCGGTACGGATCGAGACCAACGGCGAGTGACCGTTCCTCGATGTTCTGTTGGCGCCCAACGCGTTCCATCAGTTTGATCATGCGCTCGATCAACTGGCCGACGCTCTCGCCATTGGAGACCTGATAGGTGTCGGGGAAGAGCAAACCTTCCAAGCTGTTGATTCCTTCGGGCGACCACGCCGACCGAATGGTGCCATCGGTGGCGGCCGCGTTGAAGTCGATTGCCGACAGGCGCGGCACCTTCTCTTCCAGCCGGCGGCCCATTCTCTCGAAGTTGTACCCCTCGGGGAAGGTCACCTTGGTGAACGTCTCGGATGGGGGCGTGCGCAGAATGCGCATGATGTTGCCCATGTGGTCGTCGGGCCGCAACCGGAAGTAGCCCGGGATCAGCACCAACCCATCGTGGTGGTCAACGTAGAACCGGAAGACCTCGGCGCTTTCCACCAGCCCCTCGTCGTGCAACCGTTCACTGACGGTCTCCAGCGTGTCGTCGGCACTGACGGTGAACGTGATGGGCGCTCCCGGGTCACCCTTGGGGTTCACCTGCTGGCTGTACCAGAGGCCGGCAACGCCGACGGCCACGACACCTGCGAGACCGAGATAGCAGAGCAGCCACATGATCCACTTGAACGGTCGCCGCTGCCGGCGAGGGCGTTCTACCACCAGCGCATCGGTGACGTCCGCGTCGTCCCACGGGTCGCGGTGCCACGAGCGATCGTCGACGTACGTCACAGCCTCACCGCTGTCATCGACGTTCGACCCTCACGGCTGCGCCGCCCGCGAATCCAGCCACGTCTGCAAGATCACCGCGGCGGCCACCTTGTCGACCAACTTGCGACGCGCCTGCGCGCTGATACCCGCCTCGATCAGCGCTCTGTCTGCGGTGACCGTGGTACGGCGCTCGTCGAAGGTGATGACCGGCACGCCCACCACCGTAGCCAAGGCCCGCGCCTCAGCGATGGCAGCCTTCGCCTGCGGGCCGGAGCTGCCGTTCATGTTGAGCGGCAGCCCCACGACGAGCAGCTCGACCTCCTCGTCGACAGCCAGTTTTCGAATGGCTTCGTGGTCGCGTCGCAGGGAACCAGAGCGCTGAATCATCGTCAACGGCGAGGCGATTGTGCCTGAACGGTCGCTGATCGCGATGCCGATGCGCTTGGAGCCGAGGTCGATGCCGAGCGCGCGCATGCTCAGCCGGCGACAGCCTTCTCGGCAGCGGCCGTGGCCAGGCTCAACGCCTCGTCGAGCCCTTCCGGGTTCTTCCCACCGGCGGTCGCGATGTCGCCCCTACCGCCGCCACCTCCGCCCACGGCCCTGGCCGCATCCTTGATGAGGTCGCCAGCAACGATGCCCATGGCGGGCGTGACAGCCGCGACCAACGAAACGCCACCGGTGTCGCTGACGCCGCCGACGACAACGATCTCGACTCCGGCTTGCTGACGGATCGCAACTGCAAGGTCGCGTAGGTCCGTGGGGCTCATCCCGTCAATGCGCGTGATGACACGGCCGTTGACAGCACCGGCGGCGAACTCGCCGGCACGTCCGGTAGCGAGCTTGCTGCGCAACACCTTGAGCTCCTCATTGAGCGACCGAATCTCGTCGAGCCGGCGTTGCACGCCAACTACCAGTTCGTCGGCGGGGCTGCCGAC
>JAYUCY010000105.1:0-42577 GCA_043740085.1 Ilumatobacteraceae bacterium | reverse complement strand
CCTCGCTCGGAGCCCGACTGCTCTATGTCGCCATGACCCGAGCGGTGCAGGTGCTGCACCTGGTTACCGACTCAGCGCTACCCGCTGCAATCGCCTAGCCGACGTTCGACATAGCGTCGCCGCTACGCCAAGAGGTATGGTGCGGCGCAGACGTCGACTCACATATCTGGGGGCAATTCATGAAGACCAAGGCCGCAATTCTTCGTGCACGCAACACACCGTGGAGTGTTGAGGAGATCGAGCTCGATCCGCCCAAGGCCGGTGAGGTGTTGGTCAAGATCATCGCCAGCGGCATGTGCCACAGTGACGAGCACCTCGTCACCGGCGATCTCGCCGGTGCCACACCCGAGCCGCCGTTGATCGGTGGCCATGAGGGCGCTGGCATCGTCATGGAAGTCGGCGCCGGCGTGTTCAGCTTGGTCGCCGGCGACCACGTCGTGTTCGGTTTCGTTCCTGCCTGTGGCCGTTGCCCCAGCTGCGCTGGAGGCCATAGCAACCTGTGCGACATGGGCGCAATCACGGCCACCGGCCTGCAGCTCAGCGACGGCACCGCTCGCCATCATGATGCCAGCGGCAGCGACCTTGCACTCGGTATCGGAGCGCTCGGCACCTTCGCCCACCACACCGTGGTGCACGAGGCCAGCTGCATCAAGATCGAGAAGGATCTGCCGCTGGAGAAGGCGTGCCTCTTGGGCTGCGGCGTCGTCACCGGTTGGGGCTCGGCGGTCTACGCGGCGCAGGTACAGCCGGGCGATACTGTCGCCGTCGTCGGCTGTGGTGGCATTGGTAGTAACGCCATTCAGGGCGCCAAGCTGGCCGGCGCTCGTGTGGTGGCAGCTATCGACCCCATCGAGTTCAAGCGTGAGAAGGCGATGGAGTTCGGTGCAACTCATACGCACGCCTCCATCCAAGACGCACTGGCGGCGCTGGGCGAAACCACGTGGGACCGCGGCTTCGACAAGGTCATCATGACCTGCGGCGTCGGCAACGGCGACGTGTTGGGCGAGGCCTTCTGGCTGGGCGGCAAGCGCAGCAAGATCGTCGTCACCAACATCCACCCAATCAGCGAAGGCACCATTTCGATTCCGGCGGTGTTCCTCACCGTCTACGAGAAGCAGCTGATCGGCTCGCTCTTTGGCTCGGCCAACCCGCGCAAGGACATTCCCAAGCTGTTGGAGCTCTACACACAGGGCTTGCTCGACCTCGACGGGCTGGTCACCAACACGTACACCCTCGACGAGATCAACCAGGGTTACGACGACATGAACAGCGGCAAGAACATCCGTGGGGTGCTCGTCTTCGAGCACGCCGACTGAGCGTTCTACTCAGTGAGCGCGGAGGGTCCGTCAGAGGCGTGATCATGTATGACTGAGACGCTGCTGCATCGTGTCCTGGGCCGTGTTGTCGGGCGCGCTCGTGAAATCGAGCTGACGGTTGCGGCGCTGGCGGCCGACCGCCATGTGCTCTTGGAAGGCCCGCCCGGAACCGGCAAGAGCACACTGCTGCGCGCCGTCGCCGACGAGCTTGGCCTCGGTTTCGAGTTTGTGGAAGGCAACGCCGAGCTGACCCCGGCCCGGTTGTTAGGTCATTTCGACCCGGCGCGTGTGCTCACCGATGGGTACGACCCAGCGGTGTTTGTGGATGGCCCGCTGGTCACCGCCATGCGCGACGGGTCGCTGCTCTACGTGGAGGAGATCAACCGCATTCCGGAAGAGACGCTCAACGTGCTCATCACGGTGATGAGCGAGCGCGAATTGCATGTGCCGCGGCTCGGTCGCGTTGCAGCGGCAGCAGGCTTTCGCTTGGTCGCG
This sequence comes from Ilumatobacteraceae bacterium, assembly GCA_043740085.1. Lineage (GTDB taxonomy): Bacteria > Actinomycetota > Acidimicrobiia > Acidimicrobiales > Ilumatobacteraceae > UBA668. The sequence goes on along the minus strand of JAYUCY010000105.1, from coordinate 40,766 downwards.
GCAATGAACCCGTTCGATGCCATCGGCACGGCCCGCATCAGCAGCGCGGTGTACGACCGAGTGTGCCGCCTGTCGGTCGGCTATCAGGACGCCGCCGACGAAGTGGTCATCGTGCAGCGTGCGCTGCCAGCGGTAGCGGTCGACGCGACGTGGCTCGCCGGCGCTGTCGAGGTGGTTCGGCGCACTCGCACCCACCCCGATGTTCGCATCGGTTCGTCGGTGCGCGGCGCAATCGACTGTGCGGCGGTCGCGGCTTCGCTCGCGTCGCTGCGTGGCGTACCTGCCGACAACGCGGCGGTTGGGCTGGACGCCGCGCTCGTTGCGCTCAGCGGTCGGCTGCGCCTGCGTGAAGGGTGCAGCCGCAGCGCTGAGGAGATTGTCACCGAGCTGTGGCAGCAGGTCTTCGCACCGCCGGAAGCAGACGGCGAGGGCGGCGCGGGAAAAGTGATCGCCCCGGTAGGGGCGAACAGGGGCTGACGCCACCGCCCGAAGTGAAGGAGGGTGACGAGGCGGATGCCGAGGTTGCCAACAGCCAGAAGCGCACCACTTCACGACGCGAGTTGGCCCGCAACCCGCGCTTCGAGCAGGTCTCGCCAGAGCTCGGCGAGCTGGACGAGTCAGCGGTGGAAGAGGGTTTGCGCGACGACCCCGACGAGACACTGGCGATGCTGGCCGACCTCGTCGGCGCGACCGATGTACGACTGCGCGAACTGGCCAAGCGGCTGGCCGCCAAGCTGTTCATCGACATTGCGCGGCGCGGTCCTCTGCGGCCGCGTGGCATCGGGACCATGCGCGATCTGCCGTACCGCCCCGACGGTGGCGACCTGGACATCGACGCCAGCCTGGAGGCCATCGTCGAAGGGCGTGCTGGGGTGATCGACGTCGAACGTTTGCGGGTGCGCGGGTGGGTGAAGCCGGCGACCGCGATGTGTCTGCTCGTCGATCGCAGCGGCTCGATGGGCGGCAAGCCACTTGCGACCGCCGCGCTTGCGGCCGCCGCCGTGGCGAGCCGGACACCGGAGGACTACAGCGTGCTCGCGTTCGCCAAGTTCGTGGTCGTCGCGAAAGGTCAACTGACCCCCAAGCCCAGCGACCTGGTCGTCAACGACGTGCTGTCGTTGCGCGGATTTGGTACCACCGACCTGGCCGGCGCATTGCGCGTGGCCGGCGAGCAACTGCAACGCAGTCGTGCCGGCCGCAAGGTGACCGTGCTCCTCAGCGATTGTCGGTCGACCGTCGACGGCGACCCGGTCGCGGCCGCGGCCGGGCTGAGCGAACTAGTGATCGTCGCACCCGAAGCCGACAGCGATGAAGCATTCGCCTTCGCCGCACGGGTGGGCGCCCGATGTATCACCATCAGCGGCCCCAGCGAGGTGGCTGAAGCCCTGACCGCGGCCCTCGACCGTCCGGCCTAGCCGTCGCGGTAAGCCGCCACGAGCTCAGTTGCAGACGAGGGTGGGGTCGGGGAGGATGTTGCCGATTGTGTTTTGAGTTGGCTCGGCGACGGTGGTGGTGGTCGTCGCCGGCACGGTGGTCGGCGAAACGGTCGTCGTTACCTTCGTGCCACCGACGGCAGTGCTACTGGGCACGCGAGTGGTGGTCGTGGCCACGACGGTGGTGGTGGTGGTCTCGAAGGCTTGCTCGGAGGCGCCGGCCAGAGGTGCCTCCCCCCGGAAGATCGAAAGAATGGCAACCATGTTGTCGCCTTCAATTCGGGGGTCGAGCACCGCGTTGCCGCTGATGGTCATTCCCCTGGTTTCGATCTGATACGTGCGAATGCCGGCCGGGTCTACGTCACGCAGCACGCCCGCAAACTGGAGCATGTCGTTGACGGTGAACCCGGCTTCGGTCACGATGTCCGTCTGTAGCGTCTCAATCAAACCGCGCGCGACGGATGGGGAGAACACTCCCTTGTCGAGGGCCGCACGCAGCGTGCGGCGCAAGAAGTCCTGCTGGCGAGTGATGCGGCCCAGGTCGGAGGTGCCGTCGTCGTGTGTCTTGCCGCCACCGTCCATCCACTTCAGGTGGCGCGAGCGCACATAGGCGAGCGCTTCGTCGCCGTTGAACGTGTGGCAGCCAGCCGCCACATCGAGGCCGACCTTCTTGTCGAGAACGCGAGTGGAGAACGGCACGGTGACCCCACCGACTGCGTCGACGATGCGCTTGAACGCACAGAAGTCGACCTGGATGTAGTGGTCGACGTTGATGCCGAAGTTGTCGTAGAGGGTCTGTGAGAGCAGTGTCGGGTCGTTCTTGATGTAGGCCGAGTTGATGCGGCTCTTCGCCCTGCCGGGAATCTTCACCCACAGGTCACGTGGGAATGACAGCACCGCGGCCTGGCGGGTGACCGGGTCGACGCGCATCACCATGATCGTGTCGCTGCGGCTACCGATGTTCTCGCGGCCGGGGTCGGCGGCGCCCGCCCATTGCGAGTTGGGGTCGACACAGGCATTGGCGTCGCTGCCCACAATCAGGAAGTTTTGTGCGCCGGGGTCGGCGGGGGGAAATGTCTCGGTCACCGCGTTGCTGGTCTCGCCGGACGTCACCGTGAGCGAGGACCCGCCAGCGACCGTGGTGTTGACGTTCACAAGGCTCGTCTGTAGACGAGCGTCGAGCTGGCTCTTGCCGTAGACCAGCGCGCCAGCGCCCATCAGGCAGGCGATCACCACGATGATGTTGATCGTCAGGACTGCGCGCTGTGCGTTGGTATGGCGTGGTTTGAAAGGCTGCGCGGGCTCAACTTCGGGGTTACTCATGGCTCGTGCAGGTTACCCGTCACGCCTGAAACCTTGGGGTCAGGGCACGCAGCACCTACGGGGCGCCGGTCACGGGGGCGAGGTCGACGGTGCAGGTCAGTGCGTCGCCCAGCTCGTAGTGAACGGCTTCGATGGAGCCGGCGTCGCGCAGATCGCCTTCGGCGGCCCTGACCAATGCTTGTGCGTCGGCGGGGGCCGTGACCACCAACAATGAGGCCGCCGCCTTCTGGCTGACCTTGGCTTCGGTTTTCGTTCGGCGGATCGCGGCGAGCACCTCGCACACGGGGTCGAGCATGTCGATATCGCCCGCTCCCGTCGCGGTGCCCTCGTCACTTGCCGGCCACGACTGGCTGTGCACCGAACCGTCTTGCCACCAGCTCCACACTTCGTCGGTGACGAACGGAATGAACGGTGCGAACAGACGTAGCACGGTGTGCAGTGCCTGGCGCAGTGCAGCCTGTGCCGACGCAGCGCCTTCAGGGCCGTGGGTCGCGTACGCGCGGCTCTTGACCAGCTCCACGTAGTCGTCGCAGAACCACCAGAAAAACCCTTCGGTGGTTTCCAGAGCGCGGGCGTAGTCGAAACTCTCGAACGCGTTCGTGGCGTCGCTGACAACTCTGCGCAGCCGTGCCAGCATCGCCAGGTCGAACGCCTCCGTGGGGAGAGCGCCCGCCGGTGGCTCGCCGAACGAGAGCACGAACTTCGAAGCGTTGAGCAGCTTGGTGCCCAGCTTGCGGCCGACCTTCATCTGGCCTTCGTCGAGAGCCGTGTCAACACCGGGGCGGCCACTGGCTGCCCAGTACCGAATGGCGTCGGTGCCGTACTGCTCGAGCAGGTCGATAGGGGTGACCACGTTGCCCTTGCTCTTCGACATCTTCTTGCGGTCCGGGTCGAGGATCCAGCCGCTGAGTGCGGCGTGGCGCCACGGCGCAACACCGTGCTCGTGGTGGCTGCGCACCATGGTGCTGAACAGCCAGGTGCGGATGATGTCGTGGGCCTGCGGACGCATGTCGTAGGGGAAGACGTGACTGAACAGGTCGTCGTCGCCGTTCTTGCCCGACCAATCGCCGGCGATATGCGGCGTGAGCGAGCTGGTGGCCCAGGTGTCCATCACGTCGGGGTCGCCGATGAAGCCGCCGGGCACGCCGCGCTGATCGTTGGTGAAGCCGTCCGGGCAGTCAGTGCTGGGGTCGATGGGCAGGCGCTCTTCGGTGGGCACCAGCACGTTGCTGTAGATCGGGTTGGCGTCGGCGTCGAGGCGGTACCAGCAGGGCACGGGGACGCCGAAGAAACGCTGGCGGCTGATCAGCCAGTCGCCATTGAGGCCGCCAACCCAGTTGTCGTACCGGTGGCGCATGAAGCCGGGGTGCCAGGTGACGTCGTCGCCGCGGGCAACCAGTGCGTCGCGTAGCGCGGCGTCGCGGCCACCGTTGCGGATGTACCACTGGCGGGTGGCGACGATTTCCAGCGGGCGAGTGCCGCGTTCATAGAATTTGACCGGGTGAGTGATGGGCCGTGCTTCGCCCAGCATCTCGCCACTGGCCTGCAGCAGTTCGACGATCTTCTTCTGTGCTTGCTTCGGGAACAGCCCCGCCAGCTGCGCGTAGGTCTCGCGACCCTCTCCGTCGGGAATCCACTCTGGCGCTTCGGTAGTGAAGCGACCATCGAAGCCGATCAGCGCGCGCGACGGCAGGTTCAGCTCGCGCCACCACGTGACATCGGTGGTGTCACCGAAGGTGCAGATCATCGCGATGCCGGTGCCCTTGTCCGGGTCGGCGAGATGATGAGCGAGCACAGGAACTTCCACGCCGAACAGGGGCGTGCGGACGGTGGTGCCGAACAGCGGCTGGTAGCGAGGGTCGTCGGGGTGGGCGACCATCGCGACGCAGCTGGGCAGCAGCTCGGGGCGAGTGGTGTCGATCACCAGATCGCCGCCACCGTCGATGCGGTGGAACGCGATCTTGTGGTACGAGCCGGGCATCTCGCGGTCTTCCATCTCGGCTTGCGCGACGGCGGTGCGTTCGTCGATGTCGTACAGCGTCGGTGCGTCCTGCTGGTACGCCTCGCCGCGGGCAAGGTTACGCAGGAAGGCGCGCTGGCTCACACGGCGGGCCCGGTCGCCAATGGTTGTGTACAGCAGCGACCAGTCGACGGAAAGGCCGAGGCGACGGAAGAGTTCTTCGAACACTTGCTCGTCGAGATGAGTGATCTCGCGGCACAGTTCGACAAAGTTGGGCCGGCTCACCGGAACAGCGCGGTGGTCCTTCGGAACGTCGCCGTTGTAGGGGGCGGTGAAATCGGGGTCGTAGGGCAGCGACGGGTCGCAACGGACGCCGGAGACGTTTTGCACGCGTCGCTCGGTGGCCAGACCGTTGTCGTCCCAACCCAGCGGGTAGAAGACGGCCTTGCCCAACATGCGTTGGTAGCGCGCGATGGTGTCGGTGTGGGTGTAGCTGAAGACGTGGCCGATGTGCAGGCTGCCGCTGACCGTGGGCGGCGGCGTGTCGATGGCGAATACTCCGTCGCGGGCCACCGTGCGGTCGAAGCGGTAGGTGGCGTCGGCCTCCCACCGCTGCATCCAGCGGGCCTCGATACCGTCAAGTGACGGCTTGTCAGGGGTGTTCGTCGTGTCATCGGCCATAGCGCCCGCCAGGCTACAGACGCCGCCAACGGGGGCATCGGATGAATACCGATGCGAGCGGTCGGACGGCGACTGACGCCTGGTCTTCTCGGTGAATTTGGCCAGGTTCGGGCCTGTGCTGTGGCCGTAGGCTGTCGGCCATGTTGCACCTATATGACACCGCCACCAGAGAGGTACGTGAGCTCGCCCTGCGCGAGCCCGGCTCGGTGAGTGTCTACCTGTGTGGCCCCACGGTGTACGGCCCGCCCCACATCGGCCACGGTCGCGCCACGCTGGTGTACGACGTGTTGCGCCGTTACCTGGAGTGGAGCGGGTTGCGGGTTCGGCTCGTCAGCAACATCACCGACATCGACGACAGCATCATCAACCGCGCCAATCGTGAGAGCCGGCCGTGGCAGGAGATCACCAACAAGTGTGAGGCCGTGTGGTTCGAGGCGATGGGTGCCATCAACGTGGCTCGTCCCACCGACGTGCCGCACGCAACTGAGTATGTGCCCGAGATGGTGGCGATGATCGGCCAGCTGATCGACCAGGGCAATGCGTACGTCACCGAGGATGGCGTCTACCTGTCGGTGGAGACGGTGGAGGGCTACGGCATGCTCGTGCACCAGAGCCTCGACGACATGCTGGCTGGCGGCGGCGATCGCGACGTGTTCGGCGCGGGGAACAAGCACCACCCGGCCGACTTTGTGCTATGGAAGTTCTCGAAGCCCGGAGAGCCGGCATGGCCGTCGCCGTGGGGCGAGGGTCGCCCCGGTTGGCATAGCGAGTGCGTGGTGATGAGCCTGGATCTGCTGGGCGAAGGTTTCGACCTTCACTGCGGTGGGCAGGACCTGAAGTTTCCGCACCATGAGAACGAGCGGGCGCAGGCCGTTGCGTTGGGCAAGCGTTTCGCCAACCACTGGATGCACCATGGGTTCATCGTCGACGCCGAAGGCGAGAAGATGTCGAAGAGCCTGGGCAACGTGCACAACCTGCTCGACCTGGTGCAGCACTACGACCCGCGGGCGTACCGCATGCTGTTGCTGCAATCGCACTACCGTGGCCCGGTGTCGGTGGGTCAGGACAACATCGACTCGTCGGTGAAGGCGCTCGCCAGGTTCGACGGTGTGGCTCGTCGTTTCGGCACGCTGCCGTCGGATGTTGTTGCTGATGCGTCGGTGCTGGCGGCGTTTGTGTCGGTGATGGACGACGACTTGAACACGCCGTCCGCCATGGCAATTGTATTCGATGCGATCACGCAGGCGAATGCCGCGGCCGACGCTGGGGATGCGGCGCGGGCACACGAGTTGGTTGCTGCGGTCTACTCGATTGCGGAGGCGGTTGGTCTGACGTTCTCGGTTGCCTCCGACGTGCCCGTCGAGGCCCTTGCGTTGGCCGCGGCGCTCGACACGGCCCGCGCGTCGAAAGACTTCGCCACCGCCGATGCTCTGCGCACGGAGCTGCAGTCCGCCGGCTGGACCGTAGAAACCACCAAATCAGGCACCACCCTCCGTCGCTAGCCGTTCCCTATTCGGGGCCAGGTCGGTTGCCTGGACAGTTCTGGGTGTCGTCAGTTCCGCTTTCCGGGACTCAGCTTTCCCAGACCCAGCCAGCGCCCGGAGGGACGGGTTAGACACGGTGGTCGGCCTCGCAGGCGGCTGAATCGCAGACGTCGATGAGCGTGTCGTCGAAGAGGAAGTTGGCCTTCTGAGTGCGGACGTCGGGGTCGGCCCGCGGGTCTTCGTGAGGGTCGCCACCGTCGCGAGAGGCGACGTTCTCGAACGGGATTGGCTCCATCCCAGAGTCCCAGATGACGAGGGCGGAACCCTTCGACGGGTAGACAGTGGCCTCGAGCCCCCAGCCGGGCTCGACTTCTTGCCAACGACCATCGGCAGCTACGGGCTGATGGATGGTCGCCCCGATGGTGCGGGCCTCCACCATTGCCGACAGTTCACTCACCTGGTGGTCACCGAACGCCACGTGCAACAGCACGGTCTTCGCCTTGGTCCCCGGGTACGGATTGGCGGTCAGGTGCTGCACGTAGCCGGCGCCCTCGCCGCGGTCCCACAACATCTGGGTGACGCTGAGGATCATGACCCGGTCGAGGTTGTCGGGGTAGGCAGGTTCGAAGATGGCCTCGTAGGTGTCGAAGTCGACGGAGCGCGGCAGCAGCAGGCTGTAGTTCATGCCGGTGACACCGAGCACGGCGCGCTCGATGTCGGGCGAGACCGCAGCGAGCATGGCGCCCATGATGCCGCCCTGGCTGTTGCCGTCGTAGTCGAGGTGGCTGGTGTCGATGAGCGGCGTACCGTCGGCGCGCTGGAAGTTCGGATCGTCACCCAGCCCGCCGGCTCGCGTCATCAAGCGACCGAGGAAGATCTGGTTGAGCACGCCCTGCTGCAGACGATCGGCCATCGAGTCGAAGTTGCCGAACTCGCCGAGGGTCGCGGCCGCGTTGCCGATGTCGTCTTCGCTCATACCGGCCCACTTGGTCGCGCAGTGGACGACGTTGTGTTCGTTACTCATCGCGCGCACGTTGCCGGCGTTGATTTCCTTGTGGTCGCCCAACAGCCCGTGGCCGTACTCGACGAGGTGGCCGGGCTCGGATCCGTTCATCGTGGCGACGCTGATGTTGCAGACGAACGGCGACTGGAGGGTGCCATTCTGCTCGGGCAGTGAATCGACCGCGTCGCTGGAGTAGTAGAAGGTGTTGCCGGGCGAGCCGTCGGCCGTGAGGTAGTTGGGGACGGTGTAGGTGCCCTCGATCTGCAGCGCGATGTTGTCGTCGGTGTTCGGGGTAACCGCTGTAATGGTGTACGCGGGCGCCGCATCGCCGAGTGCGGCGAGTGCGTCGTCGCGAATGTGCAGCATGCGCTCGCTGATGTTGCGAGTGCTGGCGACGGTGAACGTCCACGCGAGTTGCAGCTCGCTGCGGTTCACGCCGGCGTCGGCCAGTGCCACGAAGCCCGCTTCCATTTCCGGCCGCCGGGATTCGATCGCGTCGATGGTGGTGGTCATGTTGTCGCGGTACACGACGAAGCTCACGCTCGGTTCGATGGTGTCGCCCGCGGCCGTTTGCATACCGCGCAGACCAACGGTGAATGTGTGGCCCTCGGCCAGGCTGATGGCCGGGCGAATCGTGAGGAGGCGGCCGGCATCGTCGCTGGCGTGGGCGTCGAGTTCGGCCCACAGCGGCACTCGGTCGCCGGTGTCGGAATCGACGAGGACGACTGTTGCGTCGGCCGCGAGCGATGCGCCGATGTCGGTCCATGGAGGCAGATTCGAGGCGACGGCATCGATGCCGGGCAAGAAGGCAAGCAGGGGAGTGTTGGGGCTGAACCCGTCGTTGCGGTTCCACTCGGAAAGGTCAATGGCCACGCCGGCGGAGTTGGAGGCGAGCGCACCAGCGGGCATTGCGATCCGCAAGCCGGTGTCCGTGGCGGTGTCGGACTGGGTGTATGCGTTGCTGGGGAATGGCAACAGGCAGCGCTTGGTGTCGAGCGGGTCGCAGCCGGCAGGCCCCGAGGCGAGCGCGGCCTCGACGTCGGCGATAGTTTCTGGAGAGGCGGCGATTGGTTGCGGAGCTTCTCCGACGGTGGTCGTCTGCGGCGCGACGGTCTCGGGTGTCGGTGCTGCGGTGGTGGCTACGCTGCTCGCGCTGGCCCCTGGGATCTCAGTGGTTGCTGCGCCATCATCGCTGCAGGCAGCCAACAGCAATGCGACGCTCAGCGTCGCGAGAAGAGTGCGCTTCATCGTTCCCCCTCGGAAGATTCCCGCGTCACTCTGGCACATCGGCTGGTGCCCAAAAGAGCTGAGGGGAGGTGGGCAATTCGTGTTACTGCTCGGTAGTGTTACCCGTCAGTAACTTACCCTTCTGCCCCCATCGAGCAAGGTGAAATTCCCATGGCCGACTTCGCGCTGAATGAAGACCAACTGCAACTCCAGAAGTGGGTGCACGACTTCGCGGAAGGCGTCATCCGCCCGGCCGCCCACGAGTGGGATGAGCGCGAAGAGTTCCCGTACCCGATCGTGCAGCAGGCGGCCGAGATCGGCCTGTACGGCTGGGAGTTCTTGATGAACTCGTTCGGAGACCCCACCGGCCTCACCTTGCCGGTCTGCATCGAGGAGCTGTTCTGGGGCGACGCCGGCATCGGTATGGCCATCATGGGTTCGGCCCTTGCCGCCGCCGGTATCAGCGGCAACGGCACCCCCGAGCAGGTCATGGAATGGGTACCCCAGTGCTATGGCGATTCGAAGAAAATTCAGCTCGGTGCGTTCTGTGTCAGCGAGCCCGACGCCGGCTCCGACGTGTCGTCATTGCGCACCCGCGCGGTCTACGACCAGGCCACCGACGAGTGGGTGCTGAACGGCACCAAGGCATGGATCACCAACGGCGGTATCGCCGACATTCACATCATCGTCGCGGCAGTCGACCCCGAACTGAAGGGCCGCGGTCAGGCGTCGTTCGTGGTGCCCCCCAACACGAAGGGTCTGTCGCAGGGTCAGAAGTACCTGAAGCACGGCATTCGTGCGTCGCACACTGCGGAGGTGGTGCTCGATGATGTTCGCGTTCCGGGTAGCTGCCTGCTGGGTGGCAAGGAGAAGCTCGACGCCAAGTTGGCACGTGCTCGCGAGGGTGGCCATAGCGGCGAGAAGCAGCCGGCCATGTCAACGTTCGAGGCGACCCGCCCGTCGGTGGGTGCGCAGGCGCTGGGTATTGCCCGCGCTGCGTACGAGTACTCGCTGGAGTACGCCAAGGAACGCAAGGCATTCGGCAAGCCGATCGTCATGCATCAGGCCATTGCCTTCAAGATGGCCAACATGGCCACCGAGATCGACGCCGCCCGCCTGCTGATCTGGCGTGCAGCGTGGCTGGCCCGCAACGGCGGCTTCAAGAACGGCGAAGGCTCGATGAGTAAGTACAAGGCTTCGGAAGTTGCCGTGCGCGTCACCGAAGATGCCATCCAGATTCTGGGCGGCTACGGCTACACCCGCGAGTACCCCGTAGAGCGCTGGCACCGCGACGCCAAGATCCACACGATCTTCGAGGGCACCAGCGAGATACAGCAGCTAGTGATCGCTCGGGCAATATCAGGCCTGCGTATTGAGTAGATTGGACTGGTTGGCGGTCCCGTGCGGTTGGCATCGGCCGCTTGTCCCTAGACTTGTCCCTAGACAGACCTCACACCCCTTCGCTACAGTTCTCGCATGGCGACGTTGCGCGAGAAGAGACCGGGCGTGTGGGAGGTCCGCGTCTTCACGGGCTCCGATGCGCGTGGCCTCCCTACGCAGTTGTCGCGCACAGTCCACGGGGGCAAGCGCGATGCATTGAAGCTGGCGGCCGAGCTCGAGGTCGGCCCCGGCCGCTCGACTCCCGCCGGCCGCTCGGTCAGTGATGTGCTCGACGCGTGGGTCGAGCAGAACCTCGACACGTGGGCGCCGTCATCGGCACGCGATCAGCAGAGTCGCGTGCGCGCGATCAAGAAGGACCAGATCTCTCGCCTGCCGCTGGCGCGGCTGTCGGTGGGCGATGTCGAGCGCTGGCATACGCGTATGCGCAAGGCTGGCCTGCAGGACGCGGGCATCAAGAATCTGCACGCGGTGTTGCGCGCCGCGCTGTCGCAAGCCGAGCGGTGGGGATGGGTGAGCAACAACGTCGCCGGCATCGCCCGGCTGAAGTCGTCGAAGACGCAGCAACGATCGGTGATGTCGCTCAACGATGTGCGGGCCGTGATGGCTGCCGCGGCGACGATCGACCCAGCTGCGGCGCTTGCTTTGCGGATCGCTGCTGTAGCCGGCGCACGGCGGGCTGAGTTGGCGGCGCTGCAGTGGACCGACGTCGTCGACGGCCAGCTGACGATCGACTCAGCGATCGAGTTCGTGAAGCGCGGCGACGGCTCACCCGAGATGCGCGACGCATCGACGAAGACCGCGAACACACGAACCCTGACGCTGGACCCCGACACGCTCGCACTGATTGAGGCGGTGCGAGTGCAGCGTCAGCCGTACGGCCCGTGGATGTTCGGCCTCGGGCCCGAGCTGGTCAGCCCGGACCGCATCGGCTGGTGGTGGAGCCGGTCGCGCAAGCTGTCGGGTATCGACTCGAAGTGGCGCCTGCACGATCTGCGCCATTGGTCGGCCACCGTCGCCATCGGTCAGGGCCACGACGTGCGCACCGTCGCCGGCCGCCTGGGCCACGCGAACCCGGCCATGACCCTGCGCGTCTACGCCCACGCCTTCGCCGCCGCCGATCAAGCGGTCGCTGCCGGCCTCGGCGACATCTTGAAGGGAGATGGCAAGTGAGCCGAAGGTTCCGCCCGACCGACGGGTTTGTCGACGAGTCGATCCGCTGCCAGCGGTACCTCATGTCGTGTGTGCTGGTCGAAGCTCGTCATCTCACACCGGTTCGCCGCGCGACGGCAAACCTGGTCTATGAGGGGAAGCGACTTCACTTCCACCAGGAGTTGAACAGCATGCGTCGGACTGCTCTCGAGTTGATCGCGACGATGCCGGTCCGCGTGACCGTGGTCGTGTGCAGTCGGCGCCACGGCGTGAGTGAGTTCCACGCAAGGGACGCGTGTCTCGCGGAGATTGTTCGCCAGTTGCAGGATCGTTCGGTGCCGCGGCTGACGGTCGAGAGCCGTCAGGACGACCGTGACGATCAGCGGACGATCGTGAGGAACCGCCGGCCGGAGCCAGCGTTGACGTTCGACCACAGGCAGGGGCAGAGCGAACCGATCCTGTGGGTCGCAGACGCGGTGGCGTGGGCCTTTGGTGCCGGCAACCGATGGATGCCGCTCGTCGAGCACGTCCTTGAGCGTGTCGTCGAACTGCGGCCGTAAAGCGCAGAACCCGGTTCCCCAACCAAAGGGCTGGCAACCGGGTCCACTTCTCACAGCGCTGGCCGTGAGCAACACAAGTATGCGTCTGATCAACGCAAATCGCAAGCCGTAATCGCGCAGAACCCGGTTCCCCTACCCTTCCGGTAGGCAACCGGGTCCACTTCCAGGGGCGCTTTCGGCAGCATTCGCAAGTCGGTAGTACGGGGTGGCGGAGCACCGGTCGTCTCTCGGGAAGCAACAATGGGCGCATGATTGGGCATCATCCCGGAGGACGGTGGCGCCATCCAACGCAGCATCCTGCAGCGCCACGCCGACGCTGCGATGGCGGCGCTCATGCGGCCGAGAGTACGCGGCGTCAGCGCTTGGCGCGCATCATTGCTTCGATGCGGGCGACCCGGGTGCGTGCCGGAGGATGTGTGGCCGCCAGTCGATCGCGCCACGTGACCGGGCGATCGCCGCCGAAGTCGGCGACGAAGCGACGCAACGCAGTCGCCAGTGGGCGACCGAAACCCATCCCGACTGCTCGGTGGTCGGCTTGAAATTCGCTGTTGCGGCCAACGACGTTGGCCAGCACGTTGCTGAGCAGCAGGCCGCTGAGGAAGACCCACGACACTGCGGTCAGTAGCGCCGCCACCGTGCGCCCCAGTGCGGTGATGGCCGAGGAGTGGCTGGCATAACTGGTGGTGGCCGCGGACGCGACGTTCTGCAGAAAGAACCCGATGCGCGCCAGCAGTAACACCGGGATGGACAACCACTGGCCGACGGTCAAGGCGACCGTGTGGAGACCGAGGTGGTGGCTGAGCTCGTGCGCCAACACACCCGACAGTTCGTCGCGCGGCAACGCCTCTATCGCGTACGAGGTGACGACCACCAAATGACCACCGCAGGCAAACGCGTTCAACTCATGAGAGGGCAACACCGCCAGCACGTAACGCCGCGCGGGTAAGTCGTTCATCTGCAACACAGGTCGCCATGCGGGCGCCAATGCGCTGCGTTGTTCGGGCGTCGGCTGGCGGGCACCCATCAGTGGCGCAAGCACGAAGACCTGCACCGGGCGCAAGAACAGCAGCACCACTGCGGCCAGGTAGCCGCCAGCGAACCATACGAACGGCACGTGCCACAGCAGCTGGACCGGCCACCAAATCACCAGGATTGCGAGGAGCCACACCGGCGCGACAGCCAGCACCGGGGCGAGGGCGGTGATGGCCGAACTATCCAAATTTCTGTGCGCAGCACGCTCTCGCCGCATCGGTTCCACCCGCCCAGGATACGAGGAAACCCTGCTCACGGGCGGTGAGCGAGGCCTCACAGGAATCTTTGCTATCCCTTTGCCAACAACGGTCGATAACTAACGTGACACAGCAAGCGCGGACAGACGCGCGGCGCGAGGATCGAAGGGGTGAGGATGACGTCGACGTTGCCTGCAATGCACAGTCTTGGCAATGAACCCTCAGTCGCCGATCTTCTCGAAACTGCCCGCGGTGTCGAATCCTCCGATCTCGGTCGAGCGCGATCTATGGTGCAGCAGGCGCGAGTCATGGCACGTTCGCGTCACGACGAACATGGCGAGGCAGATGCGCTGTATCGGCTCGCAGAGTTGTCGTACGCCGACGGGCTCCACAATGAGGCCTTCGCCGTCGCACTCGAAGCACGTGACCTTGCACACCGCTGCGGCGCCGCCAAGTCCGAGGTCAACGCACTCAACCTGATCGCTGCCGTGCAGTACCAGGCGGCCAACTTCTCCGAAGCACTCTCGTCCGCACTCGCTGCCCTCGAGCTCTACCGCTCTACCAACGAGCGGTCCAGCGAAGGGCTGCTGCTCAACTCGCTCGCCGTCATCCAGCACAGTCTGCGCGACACCGACCGCGCGATCGTCACCTACGAAGCTGCGCTGATGGCCAACAAGGGCCAAGACCGCCCCGACCTTGATGCCATCACCCTGGCCAACATGGCCAAGGTTCGCGCCGACCGCAATGAGCACCTGCTCGCTGTCAGCCTCGGTGAGTCTGCACTGGGACTCGCCAAGGTGCACTCACCTGAATTCATACCCGAGATCCTCGCCCGGCTCGCCATTGCCTATGTCGCGTTGTCTGCGCTGGACCGCGCGACCAACTGTCTCGACGAAGCGGACGGCGTGCTGCGCGACCGCACCGCGCGTCGCGTTGCGCTGTCACCCGGCAGCGTCGTCACCGTTCGGACAGCGCGCGGCGACCTCTACGTTGCTCAGCATCTCCGCGACCACGCGCTGCGTGAGTGGAGCGACACGCTGGAACTTGCGGTGCAGGCGGGCATGACCGAAGTTGCGCTCACGTTGCGCGAGAAGCTGGCCAACCTCTGCAAGGAGATGGGCCGCTTCGAGCACGCGCTCGCGCACCAAGAGGCCCGCTACGCACTCAATGAAGAGATGTTCAGTCGTGGCACCGACCTGCGCATTCGCACGCTGCAGATTCAACACGACACTGAGGCCGCCCGTCAGCAATCCGAGATCCTGCGGTTGCGAACCACGGACCTCGAGCTGCTCGTCGCGCAACGCACCGACCAGATGGAGCTGTTCCTCGTCGAGTCGCTACGCCGCGTCGCCGTGTTGGCCGAGTTCCGAGACACCGATGCGACCGCTCACCCGGTGCGCGTCGGCGACTTGGCTGCCGAACTTGCCGCCGAGATGGGCGAGACCACTGAGTTCGTCGGTCGGCTGAGGTTGGCAGCGCGTCTGCACGACATTGGAAAAGTAGCGGTGCCCGATGCGGTGTTGTCCAAGCCTGGCGCGCTCAGCCCGTCCGAGTTCGAGACCATCAAGACGCACGTTTCGCTCGGCGCTGAGATGCTGGCTGGCAGCCCGTCGCCGCTCGTGCAACTGGCGGCAGAGTTGACGATCTCGCACCATGAGCGATGGGACGGCACCGGCTACCCCAGCGGTCAGGTCGGCGTGAACATTCCGCTCAGCGGTCGCATCGTGTCGGTCGCCGATGTCTACGACGCGCTCATCAGTGCTCGTGTGTACAAGCACGCATGGTCGTCGATCGATGCAGTCAACTACGTCATCGCCGGGCGCGGTACGCAGTTCGACCCGCGCATCGTGCACGCGTTCATCTCGGTGATGATACGTCGCGACCCGTCGCTGGTGTCGCTGCTCGACCAGTCAACGCTTGCATAACCCAATCCCCGACCAAGGGGGCGAGATCGTCGATGGGAATGCTGAGCCGGCCGCTGCGGTGTGCGTGACTGAAGGACGACACTGAGCCGAGCACGCCGATCGCGTACAACGACGGGTCGCCGTCGGGCAGCAGACCGTCGCGTTGCGCAGCTTCGATCAATCGCCGCACATCGGAGGCGTACACGTCGCTGCCTTCCTTCATCACCGAGCTGAGCGCGTCGTCGGTACGTTCAACGTCCAGTAGTGCGAAGTAGGTCTGGTGCTCGGCCATGAAACGCACGCTGGCCTCGGCCCCCTGGCGGATGCGTGTGACGGGGTCGGCCGCCGCATCCATCGCGCCAGCTTGCGCACGGCGCAAGTTGAGCCGCATCGTGCGCACCAGCTCTGCGAACAGCGACTCCTTGGTGGGGAAGTACCAGTAGAAGAGACCCTTGGCGACGCCCGCGGCAGCGCAAATGTCGCTGATACGCGTGGCGCCGTAGCCCTTCTCCGTGAACAGCTGCTCGGCAGCTTGCAGCAGTTGCTGCTTGCGTTCGTTGCCCTGTTCGGTATGACGGCGATCGTCGACCACATGCGTAGTCCAGCAGGCATTGACCCACGGGTCAATCTGAGTCTCGCCGCACGTCATACACTCTCCGCATGGCAGGTACTCGGCCGGACCGAATCACCGAGCGTTCTCGCAACGAGAAGTGGAAGAACGCGCCGCTGCGCATCGAGATGCTGGAGTGCATCAACTGCGACGCCTGCCTGCGCCACTGCCCGCCGCAGTTCGGTGCCATCTTCAACCACGGACCCGATGTGGTGATCATTCCCGAACTGTGTAGCGGGTGCGACAAGTGCCTGCCGGTGTGCCCGGTGAACTGCATCTACCCGTTCGAGGAGTGGGAGACAAAAGGTTCGCCCGCCGAGTGGTGGGACGAAGCAGCAGGACCCAACGACCCGTATCTGTAACGACACTTCTCACGACCCAAACCTGTAACGACCCGGATCAGTGAACGTTGGCTGACATACTGCACGCATGTCTGCACCGATCCCAGGGACCTTGCTGTCCTCTATCCCCAGCCCGTCCGATGGGGTGCTGAACATTGGTCCGTTGGCCATCCATGCCTACGGAATGATGATCGCGCTTGGCGTTGTCGCCGCGGTGTGGCTGGCCGGTCGCCGTATGGAGAAGGCTGGTGTTGGCACTCGCGACGACATGAGCTCCATCGCGATGTGGGCCGTCGGCGCAGGCGTGATTGGTGCCCGGCTGTACTACATCGTCACCGACAAGAGTCAGCCGTGGAAGGAACCGAGCCGCTGGCTGAAGATCTGGGAAGGCGGCCTCGGGATCCCCGGTGGCCTGTTGGCTGGTGTGTTGGTCGGTGTCTGGGCGATCAAGCGCCGCGGCCTCTCGGTGCCCGGTGTGCTCACCGCCGCTGCGCCGGCTATCCCGTTGGCGCAGGCGATCGGTCGGCTCGGTAACTGGTGGAACCAGGAGCTGTTTGGTCGCCCCACCACCCTGCCGTGGGGGCTCGAAATTGATGACGCCCACCTTCCCGCTGGCTACAACTCGGGCACGCTCTTCCACCCCACGTTCCTTTACGAAGCGTTGTGGAATCTGGCGCTGTGCGGGCTCCTGATCCTGATCGACAAGCGGATGAAGCTGCGGCCGGGTCGGCTGCTCGCCGTGTTTGTGGCCGGCTATTTCACCGGTCGCTTCTGGATCGAAGGGTTGCGCATCGACCCGGCTAACTCCGGTGGCGGATGGCGCCTCAACCAGTGGGTGTCGGTGATCGTGGTCGCGGTTGCGGTGATCTATCTGCTCATCGACCGCCAGCGTCACCTTCACGACGAGCCCGTCGTCGAGTCCGTTGCGGAGGAGACAGCCATCGTCGCCGCTGACGCCGCTGACGAGTCGCCCGGCTCGGCGGACGTGGAGAACGGCGACTACGTTCCGAACGATGAGTGACGACGTTGTACTGATCGAACACCGCGAGCCCGGCATCGCGCTGATCACCCTCAACCGGCCCGCGCGGCTGAACGCGTGGAATGGTCCGCTGGCCGCCCGCTACTTCGAGCTGCTCGACCAAGCGGCTGCCGACCCGGCGGTGAAGGTGATCGTGGTCACCGGTGCCGGACGCGGGTTCTGCGCCGGGGCCGACATGGAGACGCTGCAAGACATCGGCGCGTCCGGCGGAAGTGATGGCGCCGAGAGCGCTGCCGGCGGGCGTCCGCAGTACCACACCACCCTGATTCCCAAGCCGGTCATCGCGGCCGTCAACGGTGCCTGCGCCGGCATCGGCATGGTGCAGGCGCTGATGTGCGACATCCGCTTCGCCGCTGCAGGCGCCAAGTTCACGACCGCGTTCTCGCGTCGCGGATTGATCGCCGAGTACGGCATGAGCTGGGTGCTGCCACGGCTGGTCGGCAACGCCCGCGCCCTCGATCTGCTGTTCTCCGGCCGCGTCTTGCTGGCCGAGGAAGCTGCGCAGATGGGTTTGGTCAACGAGGTTGTGGCGCCCGAACACCTCCTGGATCGCACGCTCGAGTTTGCTGCCGAGCTGGCTCAGTTCGCGTCGCCCACCTCGATGGCCGTCATCAAGCGCCAGGTGTACGGCGATTGGGGCCGCGGTCTGATTCCGGCAACTGACGACGCGATCGAGATGATGAAGGCTTCATTACGACGGCCCGACTTCAAAGAGGGCGTCGCCAGTTTCATGCAGAAGCGCACGCCAGCCTTCAGCCAGATCGACCCTGGTGCGTGAAGCTCGCAGCCCTGAGGTTGTCAGCCGAGTCCGCGCAGCTGCTCGGCCAGTACTTCGGGGATGACCGGGTTGAAGAACTCGCCACACGCAACTTCGGCGGCAGCGATGAACCGGGGAACGCCGGCGCTGCGCCAGGGTGAGACGATTTCGATGTTGAACCACGCTTGCGGCCACTCGCTGCCGTCGGTGGGCCGCTGGTTGAGCCACATCATGTACGGCAGCGGTCGGTCGTAGAGCCGATCGAGGCGGGTCAGCACGTCGGTGAGCAGCGACGCCAACCCGTCGCGGCCGTCGCCGTCGAGTGCCAACAGGTCTGGGACCTGGAGTCGGGGGGCGATCGACACTGCGATCGGGTAGGTGCTGGCGAAGGGAACCGATGCAACCCAACCGTTCTGCTCGGCGATCAACCGCTCGCCAGGCTGGAGCTCGGGTAACCACTTGGCCTCCAGCAGTCGCAGCGGCCGGTCGGGGATGTGGTCGTAGGAATAGATCTGGCCGTGAGGGTGAGCGATGGTGGCGCCCACCTCGGGCCCGCGGTTCTCGAACACCAGCACGAAGTCGACATCGGGTCGTGCCCCCAGCGCCTCGGTGCGTTCTGCCCACACATCGATCACCTTGCGCGCACCATCCACGCCCAACGACGCAAAGGTGGCGTCGTGCTCTGACGTATAGAGCACCACTTCGCACCGCTCGCCGGGCATAGCTGGCCAACGGTTCTGGAACCAGCGCACATCGTACGGCTCGGGCGCCTCGCGCCCACCGGGGCAGAACGGGCAACCGGTGCTCGGCAAGTTGGGTCGCGCCTGGCGGGTGCCAACCACGTGCACCACGGTGCCGAGGTAGGGGTCGATGCGAACGTCGTGGGGTTCGGTCATGGGAATCAGTCCGGAAGGCGAAGACCCGTAGCGGTGTCGAAGAGGTGCAGCGCCCCCGGGTCCGGGCGCAACTGCACCGTGTCGCCGGCGCGGGCGGCGGAAAGGCCCTCCGCGCGCGACACCATCGTCGCGTCGCTGTGGCCCTCTGGCGTGCAATACAGGAAGCTGTCGCTGCCCAGCTCCTCGACGGTGGCGATGGTGGCGTGCATGCCGGTGCCGTCGTGGATGAGGTGCAGGTTCTCGGGCCGCACGCCGACAGTGAGCTGATCCGACGTGAGTGCAGCTCGCTGCTCCGGCGTGAGCGGGATCTGGAGTGAGGCGAACTCGGCCCCGTCGCTGTTGACGGTGCACTGCATCTCGTTCATTGCCGGTGAACCGATGAACCCAGCGACGAACACGTTTGCCGGCCGGGTGAACAGCTCGCGTGGCGAGGCGCACTGCTGCAGCAGACCGTCCTTCAGCACGGCCACCCGGTCGCCCATGGTCATGGCCTCCACCTGGTCGTGTGTGACGTAGACGGTGGTGACGCCCAGGCGTCGCTGCAGCGCTGCGATCTGCGTGCGGGTCTGCACGCGGAGCTTGGCGTCGAGGTTGGACAGGGGCTCGTCCATCAGGAACACCTTCGGGTTGCGCACGATCGCTCGACCCATCGCCACCCTCTGACGCTGGCCACCGGACAGCTTGGCCGGCTTGCGGTCGAGGTACTCCTCGAGATCGAGCAGCTCGGCGGCTTCCTTCACGCGGGTGCGGATCTCGTCCTTGGGCAGCTTCTTGATCTTGAGGTGGAAGCCGATGTTCTCCGCTACGGTCATGTGCGGGTAGAGGGCATAGCTCTGGAACACCATGGCGATGTCGCGGTCGCGCGGTGGTACCCAGGTGACGTCTCGATCGCCGATGAGCACCGACCCGGCGTCGATCGGCTCGAGGCCGGCGAGCATGCGCAGCGTCGTGGACTTTCCACAGCCCGACGGGCCGACGAGCACGAGGAACTCGCCATCGTTGATCTCCAGGTTGAGGCGGTCGACAGCGGGAGCCTTCATTCCCGGGTAGACGCGTGACGCCTCGCTGAACGTGACGCTAGCCATTCGCTCTCCTTCGGTCGGCCGCCCGGGTCTCGAACGGCGCTGGTACTTCGTTGAACTGTGGGTCCGCCAACACCAACTGCGGCACCATCTGCTTGAGCGCAGTGCGGGCCGCCGCCGGCAGCCAACGATCGGAGATGACCGTGGCCGCTTGGTCGAGCGGTGCGATGGTGCTGAGACCGATGATGTTCCACTTGGTGTGGTCGGCGAGCACCATAAGGTGTTGCGTGGAGTCGACGAAGGCGCGATTGGTCTCCGCCTCCTGCAGGTTAGGTGTGGTGAAGCCGGCATCGGTGGCCATGCCGTGCACGCCCATGCAGACCACATCAAGGTGCAGCGTGCGCAGGGTAGCCAGCGCCACCGGCCCCACCAACGCATCGGATGGCGTGCGGTCGCCGCCGGTGAGGACCACCGTTCGGTCGGTGCGCGGGGCGCGGTAGAGCACATCGGAGACACGCACCGAGTTGGTGACCACCGTCAGATGAGGGATGTCGACGAGATGGTAGGCGAGCTGCCAGGTGGTGGTGCCGGCGGTGATGCCGATGGCGCCACCCGGCGTGATCATTGCCGCTGCGGCCATGGCGATCGCGTGCTTCTCGGCCATGTTGCGCAGCGACTTCGCTTCGAAACCGGGCTCGTCGCTGCTGCGCTCGGCGCGCAAGGTGGCGCCGCCATGCACCTTGGTGACCATGCCTGCCTCGTCGAGCATTTCCAGATCGCGACGAATCGTCATGTCGCTGACACCCAACAGGGTGGCGAGCTCGCTGACGCGGACGGCCCCACGCCGACGTACCTCGGCCGCTATCACGTCGTGGCGTTGGCGAGCCAGTGCGCGCACCGCAACCGCATCGACAACCGTGCTGGACATGTGCGTAGCCTGACCTCAGGTGTTGGGAAAGTCAACAGTTTCAAACAAAAACTGCTCGCCTGAGCGTGAGAGTCGCGCCAAACACTCGAAAAACTCACAAATGATGTGCGAATTACGAACAGTTGCCCTTGACAGGCACGCGCGGTTCATGGGATGTTCATGCCAGCGCTCGACAAGTCCGCGAGCGGCTCAGCAGTCCGTACACACATCCACTAGGGGGAACCGTGTCAGAAGGTTACGAACAATCACCCAGCCCGAGTGATGTCGGGTTCAACATCGTGTCTCGCCGCAACGTCATCATCGGCGCTGCGGCCGTTGCCGGCGCCGGCCTGCTCGCAGCCTGCAGCGACGACAAGAAATCAGGCTCCACCACTCCTGCCGGCAGCGACACCACCGCAGCCGGCGGTACCGACACCACCGCAGCCGCATCTGGCGATGCCGTCACCGTCGGCATCAACGAGGCGGCCGGCAGCAAGGCCTACGACGGCGCGAAGGCCGGCCTCGACGCGACCGGCGTCCCGTACAAGGGCAACTTCGTCGATCACAACAGCTTCCAGGACAACATCACCAGTTACCTGCAGCAGCCCGACGATGTGTTCACCTGGTTCGCCGGCTACCGCATGCGTTTCTTCGCCGACAAGGGTCTCGCCGGCGACATCAGCGACGTGTGGGCCAACCTGCCCGACTTCACCGAAGGTTTCAGGACCGCCGCTACCGGCAACGATGGCAAGCAGTACCTCGTGCCCACCAGCTACTACCCGTGGGCCGTGCACTACCGCAAGAGCCTGTTCGCTGAGAAGGGCTACACCGTCCCCACCAACAAGGACGAGTTGCTCGCTCTCGCCGCGAAGATGCAGGCCGACGGCCTGGTGCCGTTCGCCTACGCGAATGACGGCAAGTGGCCGGTGCAGGGCACGTTCGACATCCTGAACATGCGCCTCAACGGCTACCAGTTCCACGTCGACCTGTTGGCCGGCAAGGAAGATTGGACCGGCGACAAGGTGAAGGCCGTGTTCACCCTGTGGGCCGCCCTGTTGCCGTTCCACCAGGAGAACCCCAACGGGCGCACCTGGCAGGAAGCAGCGACGGCGCTCGAGAAAAAGGAAGCCGGCATGTACTACCTGGGCACCTTCGTCTCCAGCAACTCCACCGACCAGGCGTACCTCGACGACCTCGACTTCTTCAACTTCCCCGAGCTCGACCCGGCCATCGGTGCGGATGCACTCGACGCCCCGATCGACGGCTTTATGAAGGCGGGCTCACCGAAGAACGAAGCAGGTGCGACGGCGATGCTGACGGCTATCGGTGGGCTCGACTTCATCACTGCCGCCAACGCCGTTAACCCGAGCGCCGTGCCGGCGAACAGCAAGTTCGACGGGTCGACGTTCACGCCGATCCAGAAGAAGTCGGCCGAGCTGGTGGGCGCTGCGAAAAACATTGCTCAATTCCTGGACCGCGATACCAGCCCGGACTTCGTGTCGAACGTCATCGCCGACGCCTTCGCGAACTTCCATGCTGATCCGTCGACGATCGACTCGATCCTCAAGGACATCGAAACTCAGAAGTCGCAGTACCTCTGAGAATGAGCCATGGCAGCTGAGATGACAGCTCCCGTCGAGACAGCGACGGTGCCCCCTGTGGGGCGCCGTCGCCGGCGGCGTTACTCCCAATTGTCGCGAGGCGACAAGATAACCCTGTGGCTGATGGCGGGCATCCCCACACTCATCCACGTGGTGTTCGTCTGGGTTCCGGCCGTCATGACGATCGCGCTGTCATTCGCCAAGTGGGACGGCCTCAAGCTGGGCACCTGGCAACCGATCGGCTTCCGCAACTACTGGGCCATCTTCACCGTCTTCGACGGGAAGTTCTTCCCGGCACTGTTCAACAACGTCCTGCTCCTGGTCTTCCTCTCCCTGTGCAGCATCGTGGGCGTGCTGTTCGCGTACCTGCTCGACAAGAACATCCGCGGTTCCGCCATCTACCAGAGCATCTTCTACATGCCGGTGGTGCTTTCGCTTGCCATCGTGGGGTTCATCTGGAAGAGCGTGATGTACTCGCCTCGCCAGGGCCTGTTCAACGTGGTGCTCGGTCGCACCGCGCAGGGAAACCAGATCGACTGGGTGGGTAACGCCGAGAAGATCTTCCAGTTCCACATACCCGGCCTCGACACACCGTTGGGGCTCACCAAGAACTTCGCTGCCATCCTCATCGCCATGGCGTGGCGGCACATCGGCTACGTGATGGTGCTGTACCTCGCCGGCCTGAAGAGCGTCGACCCGGCCATGCGCGAAGCCGCCGCCATCGACGGCTGCAACGAGTGGCAGGCCTTCCGCCGTGTCATCTTTCCGGTGATGAAGCCGATTAACGTGGTGGTCTTCGTCATCACCGTCATCGAAGCGCTGCGAGCGTTCGACATCATCTTTGCGCTCAAGTCGCCGCCCGGTACCAAGGTGCTCGGCGTGCTGGTGCGAGACAACCTCGTCGGTGAGGGAGGTGGTCAGGTGGGTCTCGGGTCGGCATACGGCGTCGTATTGCTGCTGCTGTGCCTCGGGTTCATCATCTGGTACCTCATCAACAACTATCGAGAGGTCGAGACATGAGCGCGCAGCTCACCGTCGTGAAGCGGCCGGCCAAGCGCAGTAGGTGGTCGCGTGCCTTCCTGTACGTGTTCCTCACCTTCATGGCCCTGGTGTGGTTGGTGCCGGTGGGCAGCGCCATCTATGCCGCCTTCCGCCCCTATGCCGAGACGCAGAAGTACGGCATCTTTTCGTTGCCGAAGGCGCTCACGGTGCAGAACTTCAAGGACGCGTGGACCCAGGGCAACATGACCCACACGTTCAAGAACACGATGTTCATTGTGATCCCGTCGATCGTGCTCATCCTCTTCTTCTCCAGCACGATGGCCTTCGCCGTCAGCCGCTTCAGCTGGCGCTTCAACGTTGCGTTGCTGCTGCTGTTCACGGCGGGCAACCTGCTGCCCGCCCAGGTCATCTTCCAGCCGCTGTTCCAGATGTTCAAGGCCACCCCGTGGCCCGACTTCCTCAGCGACACCGATACCGGCAGCCTGCTCGGTACGAAGATCGCGGTGATCATCGTGCACGTCGCGTTCCAGACTGGCTTCTGCACGTTCGTGCTCAGCAACTACATGAAGACGATTCCCAAGGAGCTGGGTGAAGCCGCGCTGGTCGACGGCGCCAGCGTCAGCCGGCAGTTCTTCCAGATCATCATGCCGCTGTGCCGCCCGGTGCTGGCTGCACTGGCGACGCTGGAGTTCACCTGGTTGTACAACGACTTCTTCTGGGCGGTGGTGCTCATCAACCAAGGTGACGAGCGGCCGATCACCTCCTCGATCGCCAACCTCGGCGGTCAGTTCTTCTCCAACGACAACCTCATCGCCGCTGCGTCGATGATCGTGGCGATGCCGACGCTCATCGTGTACCTGGCGCTGCAGCGCCAGTTCATCGGTGGGTTGACGCTGGGCGCCAACAAGGGGTAGCCGATGATGTATCTGCGCGGTGAACACACCGATGTGGTGATCGACGAGTCGTTCGGCGTGCCCGTCATTGTGCACTGGGGCGCGCCTCTCGGCGACGCCGACCCGGCCAGCATCGGCGGGGCTCTCGATCGCGGCCTGGTGCAGGGTGCGCTCGACGTCGTTGCCCCCATCAGCGTCGTTCCCGAGCACGGCGCCGGCTTCCAAGGCCGGCCGGGGCTCGGCGGGCACCGCCAGGGGGGCGGCGCGTGGGCGCCTCGCTTCCAGCCGCACACGGTGCGTTCGATCGACAACGGCGTGGAGGTGGTCGCCGTCGATCCCGTCGCCGGGTTGCGCATGGTGTGCGCCATCATCCTCGACGAGCTACTCACCGTACAACTGACGCTCGTCAACGAAGGCAGCAACCGGTACCTGCTGGGCAGCCTGCTGCCCACGTTGCCGATCCCGGCGCACGCAGCACAGCTGCTCACCTTCGACGGGCGCTGGACGCGCGAGTTCCACCCCGTGCGCCGCGACTGGGCCAGTGGGACGTGGGTCTCGGAGAACAGGGCCGGGCGCACCTCGCACGAGCACACGCCGTTGCTGTTCGCGGGCACGCCGGGGTTCGGCGAGTGGCACGGCGAGGTGTGGGGTGTGCATGTCGCCTGGAGCGGCAACCACACGTTGTTCGCCGAGTGCATGCCCGACGGCCGCCGGTACGTGCAGGGCGGCGAGCTGCTCCACCCCGGTGAGGTGTGCCTGGAACCTGGCGAGTCGTACCAGTCGCCCTCGATCGTCGCCACCTACTCCGGTGGCGGGCTGACGCGGGCATCGTGGGGGTTCCATCGTTCGTTGCGCAGCCGGGCGGTGCACCCTCGGTCGGCGCGGCCGGTGCTGCTCAACACGTGGGAGGCGGTCTACTTCGATCACTCCACCGAGCGGTTGCAGGAGCTGGCTACCAGTGCTGCCGCGTTGGGTGTCGAACGGTTCGTGCTCGACGACGGATGGTTCGGCTCGCGCCGCGACGACCGCCGCGGTCTGGGTGACTGGTGGGTCTCGCCGGAGGTGTACCCCGACGGCCTCGGCCCGCTGATCGCGCATGTACGGGGGCTGGGCATGGAGTTCGGCATCTGGGTGGAACCGGAGATGGTGAACCCCGACAGCGACCTGTACCGCGCGCACCCCGACTGGGCACTCACCACCCCCGGGTATCAGCCGGTGCTGGGCCGCAACCAACTGGTACTCAACCTGGCGCACCCCGACGCGTTCGCCCACATCTTCGGGCAGCTCGACGCATTGCTGGGCGACCACGACGTGGCCTACGTGAAGTGGGACATGAACCGCAACCACGTGCAAGGCAGTGGCAGCGACGGCGCTGCCGGTACGCGGGCGCAGACGCTGGCGTTCTACGCCCTACTCGATGCGTTGCGCGAGCGGCACCCCACTGTGGAGTTTGAGAGCTGTGCCAGCGGTGGGGCGCGGATCGATCACGAGGTGTTGCGTCGCGCTGAACGTGTCTGGACCAGTGATTGCAACGACCCTCTCGAACGCCAGACCATCCAGTGGGGCGCGTCGATGCTCATCCCGTTCGAGCTGATGGGCGCGCACATTGGTCCCAGTCGTTCGCACACAACTGGCCGAGTGCAATCGCTCGCGTTCCGTTCTCTCACGGCGCTCTTCGGGCACTTTGGTGTGGAGTGGAACGTGTTGGACCTCACAGACGACGAACGTGCTCAGCTCGGCGAGGTCATCGCTCTGCACAAACGGTTCCGGCCGCTGCTGCACACTGGCGATTCCGTGCGCTTGGAGCCAGTACTCAACGGCCAGACCGCTGCCAGTCAGGCGTATGGCGTGTATGCCGTGGACCGACGGGAGGCGCTGGTGGCCCATGTGCAGTTGACGACCGGCATGAGCCTGTTGCCGCCGCCACTGCGACTGCCAGGATTGCTCGCCGAGGTGTCGTACGTGGTCGAACAGGTGCCGCTGCCGGGTGCGCGCGTGGCTTGGCCGGCTTCCGGTCTGGTGCTCACCGGCGCCCAACTGGCGGCCCATGGAGTGCAACTGCCCCGCCAACACCCAGAATCCGGCCTCCTACTTCACCTTCGTGCCGTACCTCTCGACTAGCCGAGTGCAGGTCGGCCTCACCGTCGGTCAGGTCGCGTCCGCTGCCCCGTGCATCCCGGGTCTGTCCCGCCTGTCCCGCCTGCCCCGACCCCTCGTTGCGGCCCCTTGGCGAATCTCCACGTGATGAATCGAAGTGTCGAGACGTCTACTCTCGATCGCTTGTGGAATCTCCACGTGACGAAATGGGCAGACCGGTTCGGGCATGCGGCGAACACGACCTTGCTCTGTCCTCAAATCGTCACGTGGAGGTCAATTGATCCGCATCGGAATCGTCACGTGGAGATTCACCAAGGCCAGGCACCGGCTCAGGCCGGCACCTCCCTGGTTACTCCATCACACCCCTGGCCTAGAACAACGGAATGAACAGTGAACAACTCAGCGCAGTCCCACGTCCAAAGCAGCGCGAATGCTTGTGGTGTCGCACCGTCTTCGAACTCCGCCAGGGCCCCGGGCGAAAGAAGATCTATTGCAAGGTCAGCTGCCGCCAACGGGCGTACGAGCGTCGCCGCGGCCTTGGTGTTTTCCCACCTCCCGAGCAGCTCATCATCCGCCCAGGCGGCCCGCTCGGACACCTTCCCAACCGCTTCACGCGCTACGAAGCCGGTGGCATGACCGTGAACCACATGTACAAGGTGCACGCGCTTCGGCCAGCGGGCTACGCCGAGGCCGGCGAGCGGCGCGCAACGCTGTGTGGGTTGAAACGTCGCCCGTACAACCAAACCTTCAACGAGGGCCCCGTCGAGCACATCTGCCAGACCTGCGTCAAGATCGCTCGCATCAGACCGCCAGCACGAAGAGCGTTCCCGTCCAGTGACCTCGCTGCGTACCGGGCACAGCTGGACGCTGTCGGCATGCAGCTGTCCGAACTAGGAATTAACAACCGCTATGTGCGACCGGATATCTCAGCGCAGCTTCTCTTCGAGTTGCTTGCCGCCGCCTAAAGCGCTCCAGTCACACGAGAATTGACCTGCCAGCAGCGGAGCGCCTCCCCGTAGGATTTACGCGTGTCCGCACGAATCTCTGCAACAGATGTTGCCAAAGTGGCCCGGCTCGCCCGCCTTGACGTCACTCCCGCTGAAATCGAGCTCATCACCCTGCAGCTGGGCGGAATGCTCGAGCATTTCGCCGACGTCGACCTGCTGGACCTTGCCGACGTGACTCCCATGACGCAGCCCTACCCGCTGACCAACGTGTTTCGTGCCGACGAGGTGCGCCCGTGCCTCGACCGCGAAGAGGTGCTCGCTGCTGCACCCGCAACGGAAGATGGTTGCTTCCGGGTCCCGCCGATCGGCGGCGAAGGCTGATGAGTCCTGCCAACGGCATCCCCGCCGCCACCCCCACGACAACGGCGGCCGACATCGCCGCCGCCGTTCGATCCGGCATCACCACCGCCACGGCGGTACTCGAAGGCCACCTCGCCGCGATCGCCCTGCGCGAACCGGAAATCCACGCCTTCAACCTTGTCCTGGCCGACGAGGCCCGCGAGCGCGCCGCCGCCATTGATGCACAGGTCGCCGCTGGCAATGACCCAGGCCCGCTCGCAGGCGTCACCATCGCGCTCAAAGACAACATGTGTACCCGCGGCGTGCCCACCACCTGTTCCTCCAAGATCCTCGAAGGGTGGAAGCCGCCCTACGACGCAACCGTGGTCGACACACTTCGCGCCGCCGGCGCCATCATCGTCGGCAAGACCAACCTTGACGAATTCGCCATGGGTAGCAGCACCGAGAACTCGGCATTCGGCCCCACCAAGAACCCGCACGACACCAGTCGCGTCCCCGGCGGCAGCAGTGGTGGCAGCGCCGCTGCGGTCGCCGCCGGGTTCAGTCAGGTGGCGCTGGGCAGCGACACCGGAGGCTCCATTCGTCAGCCCGCCGCCCACTGCGGCGTCGTCGGCGTGAAGCCCACCTACGGCTACGTCAGCCGCTATGGGCTCGTCGCCTTCGCCAGCAGCCTCGACCAGATTGGCCCGTTCACCAATTCCGTGCACGACGCAGCGCTCATGCTCGACGTCATTGGCGGCCACGACCCGCTCGACAGCACCAGCATTCCGCAGCCGCACCCCTCCCTCACCGGTGCGATCCAGCAGGGCGTCGAAGGGCTGCGCATCGGCCGCATCACCGACCTCCCCGCCGGCGCCGACCCCGACGTGCAAGAGCGCCTGGAGGCCGCCTTCGACGCATTGCAGGCCGCTGGCGCCACCATCGTCGACGTCACCGTGCCCGCCTTCACCTTCGGCCTCACCGCCTATTACCTCATCGCCCCTGCCGAGGCCAGCAGCAACCTGGCCCGCTACGACGGCGTGCGGTACGGCATGCGCGTGGAGGCCGCTGACACCAACGCGATGTACGGCGCCACTCGCGCCGCCGGCTTCGGCGAGGAAGTCAAGCGCCGCATCATGCTCGGCACCTACGCCCTCAGCGCCGGCTACTACGACGCCTACTACGGCAAGGCGCTGAAGGTGCGTCGCCTGATTCACGACGACTTCCAACGCGCCTACCAAACCGCCGACGTGCTGCTGACGCCCACCTCGCCCACGGTGGCGTTCAAGTTCGGCGACAAGGGCGACAACCCGTACGCGATGTACCTCTGCGACACCTACACAATTCCCACCAACCTCGCTGGCCACCCGGGCATGAGCGTGCCCTTCGGAACCGGTGCACACGGAATGCCCGTGGGTGTGCAGGTACTGGCCGGCACGCTGCGTGAACCGGTCATGTTCCGCGTTGGCGCTGCACTGGAAAGGGCGGTGGCGAAGTGAGCGCGTACGACGGTTTGCCCGGCGACTGGGAACTGGTGGTGGGCCTGGAGGTCCACGTTGAATTGGCCACCAACACCAAGCTGTTCAGCGCCAGCCCCAACCGATTCGGCGACGAACCCAACACCAACATCGACCCTGTCACGCTTGGTCTGCCCGGCGCGCTGCCGGTGCTCAACGAGCAAGCGGTCGAACTTGCCATGCGCGTCGGCGCCGCCCTGAACTGCACCATCCAGGCGTGCACGTTTCACCGCAAGAACTACTTCTACCCGGACATGCCCAAGGCGTACCAGGTCAGCCAGTACGACCAGCCGCTCAACATCGATGGCCACCTCGACCTTCCCAATGGCGTGCGCGTCGGCATCGAGCGCGCACACATGGAGGAAGACGCCGGCAAGAGCACACATGTCGGTGGCTCCGGTGGCCGCGTCCACGGAGCCACCGCTTCGCTCATCGACCTCAACCGGGCCGGCGTGCCGTTGGTGGAGATAGTCAGCCGCCCTGACATTCGCAGCGCCGATGACGCTCGCGCCTACGTCAGTGAACTGCGCAGCATTCTGCTGGCCATCGGTGCCAGCGACGCAAAGATGGAAGAGGGCAGTATGCGCGTTGACGCGAACGTCAGCGTGCGCAAGCCGGGTGCACCGTTGGGAACACGTTGCGAGATCAAGAACGTCAACAGCGTGCGCAGCGTCGGTCGGGCTATCGAGTACGAAGCTCGTCGCCAGATCGACCTCATCGAGAGCGGCGAATCCGTCCGTCAGCAGACCCGTCACTGGGACGAAGGCGACGGTCGCACGCACACGATGCGCAGTAAAGAAGACGCCGACGACTACCGCTACTTCCTCGAGCCCGACCTTGTTCCGCTCGTGCCCTCGCAGGACTGGATCGACAGGGTGCATGCTGCACTGCCAATGTTGCCCGCCGCCCGCCGAGCACGACTCGCCGAGGCAACCGGCCAGGTCGCTGCCAGCGAGGCAGTCACCAGCGTCGTCGAACGCAACCAGGACGACTACGTCCTCGCGGTTGGTGCGGCGGGCGGCAACGTCGCCCGTGCCCTCGTCTACGTCAAAGAAGCATTCGCCGATTCACCTCAGGTACCTGCCGCGGATTTGGCTGCGCTGACCGTGCTGGAAACCAAGGGCGCGCTCACCGCCACGCAGGCCAAGGCCGTGCTCGCAGACCTGGTCGCCAACAACGGTGGCGACGCGGCGGCACTCGCAGCCGCGAAGGGCTTCGAGGCAATGGACTCCTCCGCGCTGGAAGGCTTGGTCGACGCCGCCATCGCGGCTGATCCTGACGCGTGGCAGAAGTTCTGTGCCGGCGATGGCAAGGCGATGGGCGCGCTGGTCGGTCTGGTGATGAAGTCCAGCAAGGGCAAGGCCGACGGCAAACTGGTGACGGCCCTGCTGAACCAGAAGAAGTCCTGAGCACCACTCCTCAAACGGCACCGACACCCACGAGCGAGAACGCCACGCCACCCATGAAGTGGCGGTCTCGCACGTGAGCATCTTGCGCTGCAGTATGTGACACGCGCCTGAGCGGGGGGTGAGAGCTTCCTGAGTGTTTGCTATGAATCAGAGCAAGGTCGCGAGGGTGGCCTGTTGCCGCAGCCACAGTGCGGCGGCAAGTAACCGAGGCACCAAGGGGCTCAGCGATAGCGTCGTTCCCAATGCCGTCAGCGTCGCTCGCACCGTTCCGTTCGCGCTCGTTCCGGCTGATGTGGGGAGGCGCCCTGTTGTCAAACGTCGGCACTTGGATGGAGACGGTTGCGCTTGGTTACTACGTAGCCGACTCCACCGGCAAAGCCAGTTGGTCGGCCATCGTCGCCGCCGCCGGATTTCTCCCGGGCGCAATCGTGGGGCCCGTTGGATCTGCGATGGCCGACCGCCTTCGCCGCCGACGCGTGCTGGCAGCGGGCAGCACCGTCTCGGGCTTGATCGCCGCGGCATTGGCGGTGTGGGTGGCGACGGGGAATGCGACGCCCGCGGGTATCGCCGTGATGGCGTTTGTCGCCGGGTGCGTGTCGGCCTTCACCTTCCCTTCGTTCCAGACCACATTGCCGACGTTGGTGCCACGCGATCAGTTGGTCGCGGCCGTTGGGTTGTCGAATGCGCAGTGGAACATCGGGCGTGTGATCGGGCCGGCCCTGGCTGCGATCGCGATCGCGATCGGCGGTATCCAAGCCGCACTCTGGTGCAATGCAGCCAGCTATCTCGCGGTGGTCGCAGCGGTCGCACTGGTGCGCTTTCACCAGCCGGTTGGCGAACGGCGTCCAATCTTCGGCGCCTTGGCCGATGGCTTCCGATTCGCACGTGCGTCGCCCGCGATGCGTTCGATGCTGGTGCTGATGGTGGCAACCATCGCCATTGCGTCACCGTTCATCGCGTTCGTTCCGCAGATGGCCACAACAGTGCTGGGCGGTGGCTCAAACGTGACCTCGTTGTTGGTGACATCGCAGGGCATCGGTGCCGTGATCGCTGCGTTTACCCTCGGCGCGGTCACCCAGCGCTTCGGGTTGGCGCGGGTGATGCTGCTTGCGGTCACGGCGCTGTGCCCGGCACTGGTCCTGTATGGCGCAGCACCGACCGCGTGGGTGGCCGCCCCGGCGCTGGCGCTCGTCGGCTTGGCGTATGGGTTTGCCTTCACTTCCTTCGCTGGCGTGTCGCAGCAATCGGCCCCCGACGAACTGCGCGGTCGCGTGCTGGCGGTCAACTCATTCGTGCTTGGCGTGCTGTACCCGGTTGGGGCCTTGCTGCAGGGGCAGCTGGCGGACCAGATTGGGTTGCGCTGGGTCACTGCTGGGTCCGGCGCATTGCTGCTGGTGGTGGTGAGCACGGTCGCGGTTCGGCGCGGCGCGATATCGGACCGGAAGCACCCACTGCCCGCGCAGTAAGCTCGCCCTCATGTCTCAACGTGATGGCACACCTGTTGATGTGAAACCCCGTAGTCGCGACGTCACCGACGGCTTCCAGAAGGCGCCAGCGCGCGCCATGCTGCGTGCCGTTGGTATGACCGACGACGACTGGGAGAAGCCGCAGGTAGGCATTGCCAGCACGTGGAATGAGGTCACGCCGTGCAACATGACGCTGCGTAAGTTGGCCGCGTTCGCCAAGGTCGGCGTGCGCGCCGGCGGTGGCTTCCCGATGGAGTTCGGCACCATCACGGTGAGCGATGGCATCAGTATGGGCCACGAAGGAATGCGGGCGTCACTTGTGTCGCGCGAAGTCATCACCGACTCCGTCGAGTGTGTGATGCACGCCGAACGGCTCGATGGGTTCGTAGGGTTGGCCGGTTGCGACAAGAGCATTCCCGCGATGTTGATGGCTGCGGCTCGCCTCGATCTGCCCAGCGTGTTCGTCTACAACGGTTCCACCATGCCCGGTAGTCATCGTGGTGAGGCCACCGACATCACCACTGTGTTCGAGGCGGTCGGCGCCCGTGCCCTTGGCAAGATGACCGACGAGGAGCTCGGCGAGATCGAGCGCACGGCGTGCCCGGGCGAGGGTGCCTGCGGGGGTATGTTCACCGCCAACACGATGAGCTCCATCGCTGAAGCGATGGGCATGTCGCTGCCGGGTACGGCCTCGCCGCCGGCCATCGACGCCAGGCGCGAGAGCGACGCTCGCATGGCTGGCGAAGCGGTCGTCAACTGTTTGCGTCTGGGCATCACGCCGAGGATGATCATGACCAAGAAGGCATTTGAGAATGCCATCGCCGTGACCTCCGCTCTGGGCGGCAGCACCAACGCCGTGCTGCACCTGTTGGCCATCGCCAACGAGGCGGGCGTCGAATTGGCCTTGGAGGATTTCAATCGCATCGCCGCCAAGGTGCCGCATATCGCCGACATGAAGCCGGGCGGCAAGTTCCACATGATCGATCTCGACCGTGTTGGTGGTGTTCCTGTGGTGCTCAAGCATCTGCTCGATCACGGACTGCTGCACGGCGACTGCCTCACCGTCACCGGCAAGACGATGGCCGAGAACCTGGCCGACATCAACCCGCCGGCTCCGGACGGTGTGGTGGTGCACCCGCTGGACAAGCCGCTACACAGCGAAGGCGGCATCGTCATTCTCCGAGGTTCGCTGGCGCCCAAGGGTGCGGTCGTCAAGGTGGCCGGGCTCTCCGCCGAGCAGAAGCAGTTCGTCGGCACCGCCCGGGTGTACGACGGCGAAGACGGCGCGATGGCTGCAATCCTGGCGGGTTCCATCGGGCCGGGCACCGTGCTGGTCATTCGCTACGAAGGCCCCAAGGGTGGGCCGGGCATGCGCGAGATGCTGGCCATCACGGGGGCGTTGAAGGGCGCGGGCCGCGGTGCGGACTGCGCGCTCATCACCGACGGTCGGTTCAGCGGCGGCACGTGGGGTTTCTGTATCGGCCACGTGGCACCGGAAGCGGTGGATGCGGGCCCGATTGCATTCGTGCACGATGGCGACCAGATCTCTATCGATGTTCACGCGCTCACCCTCGATCTGCTGGTCGACGACAACGAGATCGCCCGTCGTCGGGCCTCGTGGCAGCCGAACCCGCCGCGCTACACCAGCGGCGTGCTGGGCAAGTACGCCAAACTGGTGCAAGGTGCCGAGACAGGCGCCATCACCAACACCCTGTGACCGCCATGGTCAGGTGAAGATGATCTGGCCACCCGCAGCCAGATCGTAGAAGTCACCAACGGTGATGATGTCCTGCACCTGGTCGACGAAGTCGTCCTTCGTCATGTCGAACATGTCGACGGAGGCCTTGCAGGCGTACATGCCAGCGCCGGTGTCGCCGATCATCTCGATGAACTCGGGGATCGGCGGGATGTCAAGCTTGTCCATCGTCTTGCTCATCATGTGGGTGGCCAGACCGCTCATGCCGGGCAGCGCGCCGATCAGGGTGGGGATGTGCATGGCGGGGTTGCCCACCGTGGCCACCTTGATGTGCTCAATCCTCTTCTTGTGGATGGCGTCGAGGCCGAAGAAGGTGAAGAACAGGTTGGCCTCCATGCCTTCGGCGCGGGCGCCGTTGGCCATGATCAGGCCCGGATAGATGCCCTCCAGCGAACCCTTGGAGATGATGATCGAGACCTTCGTGATCGGCTCGACGCCTTCGGTGCGGTAGGCCATGATCAGATGCAACCTTTCGGCTTGGGGATGCCCGCGATGCGAGCAGCCATCTTCGCTGGACCCTTGGGGAACAGCAGGTAGAGCGTCTTCACGTCGACGCCGGAGGTCTTGCCCAGCACCCGCACGGTCGGCGCGGTGCCCTTCTCGAGGTACTCCTTGCGCATGAAGTTGATGACGGTCCAGTGCCGGTCGGTGAGGGTGTCGATGCCGTCGGCCTTCGCCATCTCCTCGGCCATCGCTGTCGTCCATGCGTTCGGGTCGATGAAGAACCCTTCGTCGTTGACGGTGACCTGGACTCCGTCATATGAAACGGTGCTCATACCGACGCTCCTTCGGGTTGAGTGATTGGTTCGGGGCGGTCCTTGCCGCTCTTGGGCATGTCGGCGCCGATGCCGGGGATGTCGCGACCCTGCAGCAGGGCGTGCCAGTAGACCCACTGGAACATCAGCTTGCCGAGGTGGTTCATGCGGCTCTCCTTGAGCAGCGGCAGGCCGACCGCTGCGGGGTAGTGCCCGGTGAGCGGTTCGGTCTCGTAGTTGAAGTCGATCAGCAGTGCCTTGCCGAAGCCGGTCTCGATGAAGCAGTTGGCATGGCCGTCATAGGCCGAGTCGAGCTCCTTGTGGTCGAGATAGCGGATGATGTTTTCCACCAGCACCTCGCCCTCGAAGTGGGTGACGGAGCCGGCCTTGGAAGCGGGCACGTTGGTGGCGTCACCAAGCGAAAAGATGTTGCTCTTGGCGGTGGCCTGAAGCGTGTTCTTGTCGGTGGGCACGAAGTTGAGGTCGTCGCCCAGGCCTTCGCTGCGGCCCACGAACTCGGCGCCGCTGTGCATGGGCACCACGACCGCTAGGTCGAACGGCACTTCGCGACCGTCGTACCCGACCAGCTTGCCGCCGAGCCCGTCGGCGCTCACCTCAACGGCACTGGTGTTGAACTCGGTGACGAGGAGGACGCCCTTCTCCTCCAGCAATGACGCCAGCGCCATTGACGCGACGGGTTTGGTGAACGCACCGTCGAGCGGAGTCACATAGGTGAGCTCTACCTTGTCGCGGATGCCGCGATCGGTGAAGTACCAGTCGGCGAGGAAACAGAACTCAAGCGGGGCGACAGGGCACTT
This sequence comes from Ilumatobacteraceae bacterium, assembly GCA_043740085.1. GTDB lineage: Bacteria > Actinomycetota > Acidimicrobiia > Acidimicrobiales > Ilumatobacteraceae > UBA668. The sequence goes on along the minus strand of JAYUCY010000105.1, from coordinate 5,240 downwards.
GATGGGCATGTCGACCACGTTCACGACCAGCTTGCCGCCCTCGAATCGCTCGAGCGCAGCGGCCAGGCCGGTGGCACCGGCCAGGTCGTAGAACGTGAACACCTTCTCGTTCCAGCCAGGTCCGGTGAGGCCCTCGGTCTCGTCGAAGGCCAAGATGGCGCCGGTGGCGACGACCAGCACGTCATACGGCAGTTCGCGGCCGCCCTCGAGATAGACGGTGTCGGCATGAATGTCGACGTGGTCGATCAGGTCCTGCACGAACTCGATGTCCCTGTGGAGTTGCTGATGGCGCGGCCTCACGATCTCGGTGTGCTGGGCCAGACCGAACGGCAGGAACAGCAGACCAGGCTGGTACACGTGGTGGTCGTCCTGGTCGACGACGATGATCTCCACTGGTTGATGTTGGGAGGCATGGTGACGAAAATGCCGGTGCAGCCGGTTGGCGGTGAGTGTCCCGCCCGTGCCACCGCCCAGGATGACGATTCGCTTTGTCATGAAGGCCGTCCTTTCTGGTGTCATCGTCCGCTCAGCGATACCCCCTGGGGTAGAGCAAAAGGACCTGAATCAGACGACGTTGCCCCGCGACTGTCGCCACTCATTGACGAACCGCCAGCCGACCAGGGTTGCCAGCGTGAACAGGCTGGCAACGATGATGAACGGCACCGCGGTGCCGCCATCGAACACGACCTTGCGCAGGACCAGCCCGCCGATGATGGTGACCAGCCAGATGGTGATGCCGGTGCCGACAGCCATCGGCGACCTCCACGCACGGACCGCCAGCCAACCCACTGCCAGGGCGATGAGAAACGGTGCCGCGACCTTGACGATGCCCGACAGCGCCGAGCCTTCGTCGTGATTCTTGCGACCGATGACAACAAAGGTGATGATCGCCGCCACGTCGATGATGGCCGCCAGCTGAACCTGTTTCCGGTCAGTCATGTCGTTCACCATGTCGTTCACTCATGTCGTTCACTCATCTCGTTCACTCATGTCGTTCACTCGTGCGGATGGAAGCGGCCGAGCTGGCCGCGGTAGAACAGCAGGGGGTTGGGCTCGGACTCGAGCGGGCTGTGCTCCAACTGCAACACGCGGCCGAGTACGAAGTGATGATCGCCGGCGTCGATGACGCCCTCGATGGAGCAATCAATCCACGCGATTGCGCCGTCGAGAACGGGCGAACCGGTGATGGGCGATGGATGCCACGCAACGCCCTCGAACGGGTCGATGATGCTGCTCTTCGCAAACTGCCAGCACAGATTCGCCTGGTCGGCGCTGAGCTCGTTGACGACGAAGGAGCCGGTGGCACTGATAGCCGCCCACCGCTCGGAGTCCACCTGCGGGAGAAAACCAACCAGCGGCGGGTCGAGTGACACCGACGTGAACGAGCCAATGGTGAGGCCGACGGGCAGACCCTCGGCCGTGGTCGCGGTGACGACGCTGACGCCGGTGGGGAAGTGGCCCAACACCTTGCGGTACGTCAATGGATCGATCGGCACAATTGCGACTCTAGGTGCTCCTGCTTGCGTCGCCACATGTGAGATCCTTGGCCCGTGGTCGCCTCATGATGGACAAGCCCACCCTTCGCCGCCGGATGCGGCTGGTGCGCGACCTTGTCGACGATCATCTGGTCCGCAGTGTGGAGCTGTGGTCGGCAGTAGCGGCAATGCCCGCGTACGCAACCGCCACCAGTGTGATGGCCTTCGTGGGCTGCAAAGGCGAACCCGACACGGACCCGCTGTTCGCGCGTCTGGCGGCCGACGGCAAGCGCCTGCTCCTGCCCCGTGTGGAGGACGGTCGCCTCGTTGTGTGTGACGGCACGGGGCCACTGACCATCAGTCCGTTCGGTGTGAGCGAGCCCATCGGGCCGCCAGTGCCGCTCAGCGAAGTTGACTTCGTCATCGTGCCCGGGCTGGCCTTCACGGCAGAGGGTGTGCGGCTTGGCTACGGCGCTGGTTTCTACGATCGCTTCTTGCCGCAACTTTCGGTGCCCAACGCAGGGGTGTGCTTCACCGAGCAGCTGGTCGACGAGCTACCGACCGAACCGCACGACGTGCGGGTACAGCAGGTCATCAGCGCCTGAGGTCGTTCACTCTCATCATGGCCCGCGGCACGCCAATGTCCTGGAGATCGGAGGCTCGCGCTGGAATGGACGTGTTGTAGCTTTCGGCAATGACCAAGTTGTTCGGGCGCGAGCAGGAGCAGCGCCGTCTTCTTGATCTGCTTGGCCGGGCGCGTTCCGACGGTGGCCTCGGCGTCGTCCTCGTCGGCGACCCGGGCATCGGGAAGTCGAGCATGCTCGACTGGCTCAGCTCGCATGCTGCCGGCTTCACCGTGTTGCGAGCGCGTGGCCACGATGCAGATGTTGGAACCAGCTACCTGGTGCTCCGTCAGGTGCTGCGGTCGGTTCGTCACCACCTGCGAGCTATCGATCAGCCGTTGGCGGAGGCTCTCGCAGCCGCGATTTCACTTTCTGGGGAGACAACCACGGAGGCGTTGGTGCCGTTGGCGGCATTGGAGTTGCTCAGCGAGGCGGCGACCGATTCGCCGCTGCTGATTCTCCTCGACGATGCGCAGAGTTTCGACCATGCCAGCCTCGCGGTACTGACGTTCTGTGCTCGTCGGTTGCTTGCCGAGAGTGTGCTGATCGTGTTTGCCGCGCGCACGTTGGAGGTAGCGGAGTGGTCGATCTTCGAGTCGCTGGAAACCGTTCATCTGCGTGGGCTTGATGAGTTGGCTGGCCGGAAGTTTGTCGAGGCGTCCGGCCGTTCGTTCAGCCCCGAGCTGTTCTCCGCCACCCGTGGTAACCCGCTCGCGCTGCTGCAGATGGCGGGCGATGGAGGGTCGGAAGATCAGTTGCAGCTGTCGGATCGACTGATCGCCGGCTTCGCGCGAGGTATCCGCCATCTCCCCGCGGCCACGCAGCGAGCGTTGGCGCTGGTCGCCGTTGCCGGCTCGATCGAGGCGGGAGTGCTCGAGGATGCCCTGCAGCGGATGGGGGTACAGCGAGCCGACCTAGCAGTGGCCAGTTCCCACGGTTTGCTGGCAACGAGTGACGAGTTCGACCACCCGCTGATGCGCGAGGCGGCCCGACCGAGCGGGGCCGTGCTCCTCGACTGCCACGACGCCCTTGCCGCGGCGTGGCGCGAGGTGTCGCCCGAACGACATTTGTTGCATCAGTTGTTGGGCTCCGGTCCGCACACGGTGGAGATGCGTGCTGCCGCCGGCCAGAACGCCGCGCTGCTCACCGCCGCCGGTCGCGTTGACGACGCTGAGGCCTTGTTGCTCGCGGCGGCAGCCCGCGAACCAGACGGGCGCGAGCGCGCACTACTGTTGCGCTCGGCAGCGCTCGGGGCGTACTACTCGACACGTTTCGAGCACAGCGTGCAGTTGTTTCGCAGGGCCTTGGAGGCAACCAGCGACGCAGAAGTTCGGTGCCGCCTGCTGCGCACGATGGTGTGGCCCGAGCTCTTCTGCGGCGCAGACGCGCGACACCTTGCGGCAACGCTGCGCGCAGCGGTCGATGCGGTGCCGGCAGATACTGCGGATCGCGCTGGCCTGGTTCGGGCGTGGGGTTCACTCATCGCGCTGTACTCCGCGTTCGATTGTTTTGCGGCCGTCGCCGCCTTCCGGGAAGCGCCGACCGATGACTTCCTGATTGCCGATGCGGCGGAGGCGCTCAGCCTTGCTGGAGACGCCGGCGCGCCGGCTTTGCGCCGAAGGATCGAATCCGCATTGGCTGACCCGCGGCCATTCGAGCAGTTCGATGAAGACAACTCCTCGGCGGTCCATGGGGACCTGTTGCTGTTGGAAGGTCGCTGGGCGCAGGCCGACGAGTGGAACCGACGACATTTCGAGACCGCCAAACGACTGGGTGTCGAGACCGACGTGGCCGTGACGGGCGCACGCTGGATGCTCTCGCGCGCGTTTCTGGGTGACGGCACGACGGCGTACGGGTTGGCACTCGGCGCCCTTGAACGGGCGCCCGCGCTTGTCTCGGTGTTGGCGTCCAGCTCGTACGTCGGGGCCATCGTTGGCGCCAAGCATGCCGGTGAGTGGGCGCAGCGATTGGTGGACACTGCTCAGCGAGCCGAACGAAATGGATACGCGATTCAGGGGCACAGCCGGCTCGGCCTGCTGTGCCTTGCCGCCGACGACCCCGCCGGGGCGGAACCGCATCTGTCGCACGCCTGGGAGCTGATGATCCGCCACGGGTACCGCCATCCGGGCTTTGCCTTTGGTCGCGGTGACATTGGCGAAACCTTCGCTCGTCTCGGGCGCGACGACGATGCACGGGTCGTCGCGGCCGAGCTGACCGATGGTCCCTTGGCGTCGACCTGGACGCGGGGTCTTGCAGCGCGAATCCTTGGCATGCTTGGAGACCCGGGGCAGTTCGAACGGTCAACACAACTTCTGGTGGCATCCGAATGGGAAGCCGCACGTACTCACCTGTGTTGGGCGCGGTATCTCCGCGAGCTCGACCCAGCCTCCAGCCGCGACCATGCGCTGCGTGCGTACACCATGTTCCAGAGCGCCGGCGCTCGCCCGTGGGCAACGCAGGCGCGGCTGTTGCTGGCAACGGCACACAGTGAGACAGTCAGGCATCTGCCCGACGCGCTGGATCGTTTGGAGCCACTCTCAGAACGCGAACGAACGGTGGCGCTGGCGGTCTCGCGCGGACTCTCCAACAAGGCCGCCGCCGCCGAGTTGTTCATCAGTCAAAAGACTGTCGACGCCCACCTCCGTCAGATCTACCGCAAGCTGGGTGTGCGCTCTCGCACACAATTGGCTGTGGTGTGTTACGGCGAGCCGTCCGGCGCGACGCCCTGAGGCGCCGCGCCGCACTGGCCAGCCGTTGAACTGACCTGCCGTTGCGCTCACCGGGCCAATCAGGCCTCGTCGTAGTACTCGCGACCGAGGTGCGTGATCTGGTCTTCGTTCATGATCCAGCGCAGCGTGTTCTCCAGCTTGCTCTGCTGCACGAACAGGTCGTGCTCGGCATGCAGGCCGGGGGCCACCATCGGCGCCTTGTAATAGAAGCTCAGCCACTCCTGAATGCCGCCGAGGCCGGCACGCTGGGCCAGGTCGCTGAACAGCACCAGGTCGAGCGCGAGCGGGGCAGCAAGAATGCTGTCGCGGCACAGGAAGTCGATCTTCAGCTGCATCGGGTAACCGAGCCAGCCGAACAGGTCGATGTTGTCCCAGCCTTCCTTGTTGTCGCCGCGCGGCGGGTAGTAGTTGAT
>JAYUCY010000104.1:0-7890 GCA_043740085.1 Ilumatobacteraceae bacterium | reverse complement strand
AGCAACTGGTACCGTCAACAAGACCTCGCCCGATTGTCAGCGGCAGGAAACCCATAACCCGCACTGCACCAAACCCGGGGCACTTCACGTCCGCTCCGGCACCATGATCCCCCGGCGGGCAAGCAGGTCATGGACCTTCACTACCGTCAACCCGTCACCTGTCAGCCAGCCCGCGATCACCGCACGGTTGTGCGGTCCACCCCCGCCAACACCCCCATCCGACCCAGGGCCTCCCCGCAAAACTTCTCTGATCTCAAACACACGAACCCCCCGGAACACCATGGCCACTCCCTGAACCCAATTGATCGGTGGCAGCGAGTAGAACCGTCAACGGCACCGCACCTGGTGGACCCCAGGTGGTCCCAGAACTGGCGAAACAGTGGTCCTATCCCATCCTCCTGGCGGGCCACACCGAGCAGGGCTTGGATGACGGCGAGGGTGATCAGTTCGGCATCGGACAGTTGTGGGGCGATCCCGATGACGGGGCGTTCGGGTTGCCAGTGCGGATGATCCTTCAACAGGTCATCGATGGTGACGTACAGGCGTGTTGCGAGAGCGTCCATGTCAGCGTTCATGCCGTTTCCTCCCAAGATCAGGCATGGTTTCAACGCCGATCATGGACGCTCTCACGCTCTGAGTGGTGGATAATCGCGCGGACCGAGCGCAGCCCTTGAAGCCAATCGTTTAGGCGTCGGTAGCGTCCAGCGGCAGTGCCAGCAGGCTGACGGTTTTGGCGCCGCCGTCGGTGTCTTGTTGGCCGACTTCGCGAAAGCCGATGGTGTGGTGGAACTGCAGCGACCCCTCGTTGCGCGGCCGCACATTCACCTCGCAGAGCAAGACCGGCCACGTGCCGGTGAACTGCTGCACGACGGTCTCGTAGAAGCCACGGCCGATGCCGTACCGACGAAAGTCGGGGTGCACCGCAATGCGGTCGAGGTAGACGAACTGGTCGTATTGGCGGCTGAACCATCCGTAGTTGAGGCTGGCGTACGGCTGCCGTGGACCGATCACCCAACAGAAACCGGCGAACGAATCGTCCACCTCGGCGACGAGTGCTATCTCGGCCAACGCGGCCAACCGCTGCACCTCGGCAGCGTCTAGCTCGTTGAGCTCGGGAACGTTGGCGTTGTTCAGGGCCAGCACCGCGTCAGTGTCGTGGGCGGAGAACGGTCGAATCGTGACAGCAGGGTTCAGCACGCCCGCGAACCTACCGCCGCAACCCAGTCCGCCCCGTCTGGTCGGCGCGATCCCACGTCCAGCGTGGAATCGCGCCGACCAGACGTCCGATAACAGCGAGTTTCACCGTTCTGCTCTGGCACCTTTCGCAGTGTGCTCGTAGCCTGTGGACATGATCTTTCGCCATAAGTCCGAGATGGTCACCCCCGCCGCCGCACTCCCCGGGCGCACCGACCCGACCATGCCCATCCCCGAGGCACATTTCGTGCTCGGCACCCCCCTCACCGGGCCGTGGCCCGAGGGCACGCAGACCGCCGTCTTCGGCTTGGGCTGCTTCTGGGGTGCAGAGCGCAAGTTCTGGCAGACTGACGGCGTGTACTCCACCGCGGTTGGCTACGCCGGCGGCTTCACCCCCAACGCCACCTACGAGGAGGCGTGCAGTGGCCGCACGGGCCACGCCGAAGTCGTACTTGTCGCGTTCGACCCGGCCACGATCAGCTACGAGCAGCTGCTGAAGGTGTTCTGGGAGAACCACAACCCCACCCAGGGCATGCGCCAGGGCAACGACACCGGCACCCAATACCGCAGCGCGGTGTACACAACGGACGCAACGCAACTGGCGGCCGTCGAAGCGAGCGCAGCGATGTATCAGCAGCAGTTGGCCACGGCCGGCTTCGGTGAGATCACCACCGAGATCGCCCCGCTGACCACCTTCTATTACGCCGAGCCGTACCACCAGCAGTACCTGGCCAAGAACCCCAATGGCTACTGCGGCATTGGGGGCACCGGCGTCAGCTGCCCGATCGGCCTACGCGCCTGAGGGCTTCCTGTAGCTCTTCGAGTGAGTGCACCATTTCGTGCAACGAGGACTCGATCATCAGGTTGACGACTTCGTCGGGAAAGCGCATCCGCCAATCGGTGTGCATTCCGATGAGGTGCTTGCCGGTTGCGTAGGCGTAGCCAAGCTCCCAGGCGGTGCCATCGTCGGTGGTGATGCCGTTGAGATTGGCGACCACGATGTCGCATTGGTCGATGCCCCGCTTGTCGTTCTCGAAGATCTCGCGCACGTTGAACTTGTCTTTCGGCGGATTGTCGCGGTGGGGCAGGAAGGTCTCGAAGCCTGCATCGGCCACCAACTGCTCGACCTTCTCAATCCACCAGCGTTCGCCCTCATCGAACAGCGGCCCTGCGATGTACGCCTTCACAGCCATCCCTGCTCTCGTATCTGTTGGTTGTCGTCGTTCATTGCCCGGCCCTGCCATCGCAGCGTGCCGGGGGTGGCGCTGAGCTTGGCCAGCAGACCTTGCATTGGTGTGCCGTCGACCTCGACGATGGCGTCGCGTGCCGCATAGTGGGGGTCGATGCTGATGTCGGCCATGGTCATCACCGGGCCGATTGCAGCCTCGGCGTCAGTGAAGGCGCGCAGCACTTCCGATTGCATATGCAGCGCGCACCAAGCGCACATCACCGATTCCAATGCCAGTCGGTGTTCCATCCGCGCGGCGAAGGTGATGAAGCGTTCATCGCCATCCACACCCAACACCCGCAGCACACGGGCGGCGACGGAATCGCTGGAGGTACTGAGGCCCACCCACTTGCCGTCGCTGCACTGGTAGGTACCGCGCGGCACGCTGTAGGGCAGGCCCGCCCCGAGCCGTTCCTGCTCCTGTCCGGTGAGCCGATAGAGGCTGATCAGCGGCCCCATCAGCTGGAACAGGCTCTCCAGCAGCGACACATCCACCACCTGGCCGACGCCGCTGTGCAGCGCGACCATCGTTGCGAATGCGGCCGCCAGACCGGTGACTTCGTCGGTGAGTGCAATCGGCGGCAGTAGCGGCTGACCGCCAGGCATTCCGCTGATCGCGGACAGCCCGCTCATCACTTCGGCGATGGTGGCAAAGCCCGGCCGGCCTGCGTACGGCCCGGTTTGCCCGAAGCCGGTGACGCGGGTGATGACGAGCGAAGGGTTGAGCGCCAACAACTCGTCGGGGCCGAGGCCCAGCCGCTCCAGCGTGCCTGGGCGGAAGTTCTCCACCAGCACGTTCGCATTGACGACCAGCGAGCGAAGCACAGCGAGGTCAGCGGCGTCCTTGAGGTCGAGAGCAATCGTCCGCTTGTTGCGATTGACCAGCTTCCACCACAGTCCTTCGCCATCACGTGGGTCGCGCCATGCCATGTTCCGCAGACTGTCGCCGCCGTCGGGCCGTTCGACTTTGATGACATCAGCCCCGAAGTCGGCGAGGTAGCGGGCGCAGTTCGGGCCGGCGATCACCGTCGACAGGTCGATGACGCGAAGGTCGGCCAGCGGGCCCTTATTGACCGGCATCTCAACCAAGGGTGTTGAACCCATCGGGCAGTGCGGCGCGCCCGGTGAGCGCGAGGATGACGGGCACCGGCGCGGTGAGTTGCATCAGCACGGCGAGCACCACTGTGGAGGTGTCGCTGTGTAGCTCCGCGAATTGACCTGTCGCCCGCTGGATGTCGAGCGTGTGCACGCCCAATTCGACGACGCGGGTGGCGAGATATTCGATGAGGGTGATCTGCCCGGCGAAGGTGTTGACCGGCTCGTCGTCGGCCGTCGCAGCGACCTGAGCGAGCACCCGCTCGATCGTGGCCTCCGCCTCGCCGACCGGATCGATCAACTGCCGTCCGGCCTGGCGACCGCGCACGGCAACGCCCTGGTGTGCGGTCGGGTCACTGAGCGCTGTGGCGTAGTACTCGGCAGCATCCGCCAAGACGCGATCAGTCGCCGGCGCTGCCGCGAGGTAACCCTCCACTGTGACGAATGCACGCAGCGTGTGCGCTGTCAGTTCGCGGGTGGTCCAGTCGCCGAGCGCTCCTGGCCTGTCCCAATACTCGGGGGTGACAGCGCGCAGGGTGCGCAGCAGGGTGGCGGCGCCTTCCTCGAATGCGGCTCTCACCGCAGCGGGATGTTGCAACATCTTTCCTCCAGCGCGCCCAGCGCGTATGTCTCGTAGTCCACACCGAAATCGCGATAGAGGTGCCGGCAGCGCTCGCTCCAGCTCAGAGCCTCTCGTGTGGAGATGCGGTGCACCACTTGAGTGATGCCGCCCTCATACACCCGGTACTCGGCCCACGTGCCGGGGAAGTCCTTTACGCAACCGATCTCAATGCTGGGCACACCGCACGGCATGTGCCGTACACGGTGGCGGTGCGTATGGCCAGCGGTGTAGGCGACGATCCGCGGGTTGCGGGCGATCACGTCGGCGAGCGCGTTGCTGGCGTCGGGATGCATCCCGAAGTAGCCCTCGCTGCGATGCTCGTTGCCCGCCGACGCACCAGGCCTTGCCAGCCACTGCTGATGGTGGCCCATCACGATGACAGGCGTGTCGGCTGCTGCGGCGTGCGTCTCTAGCCACTCGAGTTGCGGTGCCAGCAGGTTGCCGGTGGTCTGCAGCGGAATCACCGTGTCGAGCAGTGCTATTGCCACGCCGGGCAGCGCAATCCACTGGTCGCCGGCGTACTTGGTTTGGCCCCTGTACGCGTCGTGGTTGCCGCGAACCACCTGTAGGCGTTCGCCGAAGCGGTTGCGATAGCACGCCTCAAACGCGGCCCATTCCTCTGGCCGGCCATCGCGCGACAGGTCGCCTTTCACGATCACGGCCGCCGCGTCAACCGCCGCGATCTCGTCGGCCGCGCCGTGGTTCATTGTTTCTGGGTAGGGCGGCTCCCCAGGGGCCGCGCGTTGGATTGGCCCCTCGGCGCGATCGTCAATGCGGCCAGCTTCAATTTCGCCGAAGTGCACGTCGTTGACAGTGGCGAAGCGACACAAAAATTCGCCTTCCGGTCGGGACAGGGTGGTGACCTGTTGACCCATGAACGTGTAGGTGGTGGCCGGCTCAAGGTGTTCGTAGCGGGCGACGGTGACTCCGTCGTGCAGCACGATGAGGTCGTCGGCGACGGTCGTGATGTCCACGAGAGCCACCGTAGTGCGTCATTGTTCCAACGGTCGGGGCGACTGTTACGGTTCCACCCCTCAAGTCGGTGATGGGAGCAATATGTCGTTCGAATCTGGTGCTGTGGTGTCGCGAGTCGGCACCGAATGAGCAGCGCTACCGCTCACCCCTCAGCTCGTCGCCGCCTGAGGTTCTGGTTCGACCGCCTGATGTCGCGCGGCGCCGGCCCGCTGATTGCGCTCCTTGCGGTGGTCACGCTCGGCCTCATCCTGCTCTGCGTGATCATCGTGATCGTCGGCGGCATCAAGAATGGCAACAGCCCCGACGCTCAGAACCTCAGCTTCCTCGAAGCCGGCTGGTCGTCGGTGATGCGCACACTCGACCCGGGCACGATGGGTGGCGACACTGGCTGGGGCCTTCGTGGCGTCAGCCTGATGGCGACCCTTGGCGGCCTGTTCATCGTCAGTGCGCTGGTCGGTGTCATCACTACCGGCCTCGACGGTCGTCTGGAGTCGCTGCGTCGCGGTCGCGGTGCGGTGGAACTTTCCGGCCACACACTGATTCTCGGCTGGTCGTCGGGTGTCTCGGCGATCGTGTCCGAACTGGCCGTGGCCAACAGCAACCAGAAGCGATCCGCCGTGGTGATCATGGCCGACTTCCCCAAGGAGGAGATGGACGGGGCGCTGGAGTCCGTCGCCAAGATCAACAAGCGAATGATCACCATCACTCGCACCGGTGACACGGCGAACCCTGAAAACCTGCGCACTGTTGGGGTCGAGCGGGCGAAGTCGGTTGTCGTGATGTCCAGCTCACAATCGGCTGATGCCGACCCGGATGCGGTGCGTACCACCCTCGCCGTTCTCAACGCCACCGAGTACGCGGGCAACGTGGTGGTGGAGCTAAAGCGACGCACGCTGTCCGACAGTTTGCGCACGGTGTCGAACGGCAGAGCCTTGGCCGTCACCGGGCCCGAAATCATCGCCCAGGTCACCGCCGAGGTGTGCCGTTATCACGGCATGAGCGCCGTGTACCAGGAGCTGTTCGACTTCGACGGTGACGAGATCTACTTCCACGAGGCTTCCACGCTGGTCGGCTCTTCATTCGGTGATGTTGTGCAGTCGTTCGAGACGTCATCGATCCTCGGCTTGCGTCGCGCCGACGGCACCATCCACTTGGCCCCGCCGATCGACACGATCCTGGCCGACGGCGACATGCTGATCGCGGTCAGTGAGGACGACGACACCGTCGTCGTCGCGCAAGGCTTTCAACCCGTGCCGATTACCAGCGTGCCGTGGGTCGAGGTCACCGAACCGACCTCGATCCTGTTACTCGGCTGGAATCCGCTCGCACTGCCACTGCTGGCCCAGCTCGATCGGCGGCTGCCTGCCGGCTCGCAGATCGTGGTGTGCGCCCCTACGCCCCCCGCCAGTTCGTTGCAGCTGCAACGTTGCCGGCTGACGGTGATGGAAGGCGACGTGCAGGACTACGACCTCCTTGCGCGCCTCGCCCACGAGCGTGCGTACAACAACATCGCGATTCTGTGTGGTCGCCTGCGGAGTGTTGCCGACGACGACAGTCGCAACCTCTTGACGCTGCTGAGCCTTCGTCAGATCGTCGGCGCCAACGATTGCCCCAGCAAGGATGCGCTGATTGTCACCGAGTTGCGCGATGCCGCGGACGTGGAAATTGCCGGAGGCGCGGCGAACGACAACTTTATTGTCAGCGACCGATTGGTGGCACTGCTGATGTCGCAGCTGTCGGAGAACCAAGAGCTGATGCACGTCTTCGACGCGCTGTTCGACGCCGAGCAGGTCGACCTGTCCGTCGTCCCCTTGGCGCGATTGGGCATCACCGAGGCGTGCACCGTGCGCGACGTCGTCGTCGCCGGGCTTGCTCGCGAAATGGTGGTGCTGGGCACCGTCATCAATGGTGAGGTGAAGGTGAATGCAGCGAAGTCGCAGGCCATCGCCAACTCTTCGGTGGCTGCCGCGATTGTGCTGCGCGACCCGGTGAAGTAGTCGTTCAGACCTTGATCGAGTAGGTGCCGAAGATCTTGTCGGCGAAGGTCTGCTTCTTCTTGTCCCACAGCGGCCACAGATAACCGAGGTAGCACACGAACGCGTCGATCCAGTGACCAATCAGGAAGCGGAAGAACGCTTTGCCAGCGCCGATGTTGCCACCCTGGCTGCATCGACGATGCGCACGCCGACGGCCTTGTGGCCCCACGCCTGGCCGGTACGCGCGACCATTCGCGAGTACATCACGAAGTAGGCGACAACGCCGACGATGCCCAAGACGGCAATGATCGCCCAGCCGGGGCCGGTCGGAAGGTTGCACGATCCGGGCTCGCCGTTGATGGTGCACTCCGTACGTTTCTTCGGCCCAGCGAAGAAGGCGATGACGGCGGGGAGATAAAACAGCACGGCGACCAACCCGTTGATGATGTAGCCACCGACCCGCGTCCCCCAGCTGGCGAATGGCGGCACCTGCTGCGCCTGCTGGTAGCCGGGCGCTGTGCCCCCGAAGGAGGGCGGCGGGGGAGGCGGTGGCATTGAGCTCATGGCTCCGGACAGTAGCAAGCCGCGCTGGCCGGCCCGGCCATCTCTGCGCGTGCGGCGACGTGTTAGCGGAACGGCCTGTCGCGGCGCGCCGGCATTGGCTTCGACCACCAACGGCCACTGAAGCGCCACGTTGGGTTGCGCAACGGATTCTGGGAGTCGTCGGTGACGACCGGCTTCGGCCACAGCGCTTCCACCGCGGCCACGATGGCTACCGCTTCCTCGGCCGTGGGTGCGGG
>JAYUCY010000103.1:0-17870 GCA_043740085.1 Ilumatobacteraceae bacterium | reverse complement strand
GCTCACATCCACAACCAGTGTGGATGTGAGCCGACCAGATGGAGTTAGCGGGCGGCTACGGCTACTGCGTCTACGATTTTGTCGACCTGGGCGTCGGTGGTGACCAGCGGGGGGCAGAACAGCAGTGAGTCGGCGTTGAGGGCTCGACAGACCACGCCTTCTTCAAACATGATGTCGCGCATCGCCATTGCGTTTTGATCAGGGCGCAACGCCGTGGCCCACATGCCGCCGAGGCCGCGAACGTGATCGATGCTGCCGTCGTCGGCGAGCGCGCGCAGGCCCGTGGCGAGGCGATCACCCATCGCCAACGCACGTGCCAGCAAACCCTCGCGCTCGATGATTTCTAGGTTCTTGAGTGCGGCGGCGCAGGCGGTGGCGTGGCCGGAATATGTGAAACCATGGCGCAGGAAGAAGTCGGGGCTGGACTCCAACGCGGCTGTCGGGCGCGGCCCAACGAACACGCCGCCCAGCGGTTGGTACCCGGAGGTGACACCCTTCGCGAACGTGACAAAGTCGGGGGTGACGCCATAGTGGTGCGCGCCGAACCAGGTACCGAGACGGCCAAAGCCGGTGATGACCTCATCGAACACGAGGTACACGCCGTGCTGATCGCACAGTCTGCGCAAACCCTTCAAGTATCCGTCCTCGGCGGGGAAGATGCCGCCGGCGCCCTGCACCGGCTCGGCGATGATGGCGGCGACCTCGTTGCCGCGCTGCGTCATCAGCCTGGCCAGGGCCTCGATGTCGTCGGCCGGCACCTGCACGACTTCGTCGACGTAGGGCCCGAAGTTCTCGCGGTTGGGGGCGATGCCCTGCGCGCTGGTGCCGCCGTACGCCGTTCCGTGGTAGCCACGAACACGGGAGACGATGAGTTTACGTTGGCCCTGACCGGCCTGCACGTGAGCGATACGGGCGAGCTTCATCACGGTGTCGATCGACTCGCTCCCCGAACCGGTGAAAAAGACACGCGCGTCAGGGATAGGACCGATTTCGCGCAGCTTCTCTGCCAGCTGCTCGGCAGGGTCGGTGGTGAATGGGTCGAAGCAGGAGTACGCCTCCAGAGTGGAGACCTGCCGGGAGATGGTGTCGGCCATCTCCTGACGGCCGTGGCCGATGGCGCAGTACCACAGGCTGGCCATACCATCGACAAGTTCCTTGCCGTCTGCGGTGTAGAGCAGGGCTCCGTCGCCGCGCACGATGCGGATGAACGCTTCGCGGGTGGGTTTGGCAAACGGGTGCAGGAACGCCTTGGGCATGCTCACACCATAATCAGCGGACCGTTGTGCGAGCGAACGGCATCCCCACCTGGCGTGCCGACAATGAACGCCGATCCGCCGCATAGGATGCCCGTTCAGGAGGGGTGGTGGCAGGTGCGCGAAGCAGCGGAGGGTGGTCCGCAATGAATGCCCGCAGTCGCGGTGTCGGCGGCGCGTGGAGCGGGCTCGCTGCCGCGGCGCGAGTATCGCTCAGGGTGGCAGCACGCCAGCCCGCCTGCGCGCGTGGATGGTTGCGACGGCGATCGTGGCCGTGCACGTCGGCGTGCTGAGCGCAACTGGTGTCGACCGTCGAGCGGCATCGCTGAAGGCTGCCGACGGAGCCTCGCAGCAATTGATCGCCGTGCAGGATGTACGAGCGACCGGCTACTTGCGTATCGCCAACACACACTCGGTTGAGACGGCGACGAGCCTGCAATCGGTGCGGTCCTCGCTGCGTCAACAGGCCAATGACAATCTCGACCGCGCGGACAAGGCAGGCCTGCGTCAGGTGCTGCTGCCTCACCGACGCCACGGCCTGCTCCGACTCGTGTGCCACCGATGGCGGCTGCGATGGTGACGCCGCCGGTGAACTGCCCGCACTGCAAGGAGTTGAATCCATCAGACGCGCTGTTCTGCGAAGGGTGTGGCTACGACTTCACCGCATCGCCAGCGACCCCGATGGTCACCGCATCGCCAGCGATCTCACGGCCAGTCGAATCAGCGGTGGGTTGGTTGGTGGTCGTGGACATCGACCAGCAGTGGTATGGCCTGAAGGGCACGCTTGCCGATCAGCCCTGCCCCGCCCCCTCGTCGTCGACAATTCCCCTGTCGAACCACACTGCGCTCATCGGCCGCTCTTCCAACTCTCGCGGACTTCACCCTGAGGTCGCTCTTGACGCGGACACCGGTGTATCGCGACGCCATGCGCAGTTCGTCCGCGACGGCGACAGCTTGACGGTCGTCGACCTGTCATCCACCAACGGCACCTATGTCGTCAGCGGCGAGGCGGAGCCGGATAACACGACCCTGGCGTTGGTGCCCGGCGTGCCCACCGAATTGCATGATGGTGATTGCGTCTACGTGGGCGCATGGAGCCGGCTGACCGTTCGCTCACGCGGTTGACTGGCCTCGGGGAGCCCATCATCGTCCAGCCGTCGTCGCTCAGCAGTGAAGAGCTGTGGCAGTACGCGCCAGATGTTGGCGTGTATCTGGATCGCCCCGCCCCGAAGTGGCTGGATGAACTGGACCTGCACTCAGGGGAACCGTTCGTGAAGATGGGCACTCGCACGACCAGGCTCGATGAGTGGTTCATCATCGATAACGCGTTCGAGGCGGAAGTCGCGTTGCGCCGCCGACTGCTGGCGGAGCAGCGAGACGTCGTCTTTGGCTGTTCATCAACGGCGGACGATGCAGCGCAAGAAGTACTCGAGCTCGTCACGGCGTGGTTACAGGACCGGGGCATGCCAACGCCGATGGTGGAGGACCATCCGCTAGCGGTGGCTGGCACCCTGCTACCCGATGATCTCTGTCTGATGATTCCGCGCGATGGCGACTGGTGGTTCGAAGGGGCCAGTCTGTGTTTCCCATCAATCTGGCGGCTGTCGGACAAATTCGGTCGGCCAACCACCGACGTGCACAGCACCGTGGCCCACTATCGCGATGTGCTGGCGGAGAAGGTCGATCGCTACTTCATGGGCATGCCGGTGGACCGCGTAGTGCGTCGGCGAAATCTGTCCGTCAAACCATGGCCGCTGCTGCACGTGCCGACCACGAAACCAGACCAGCCTGTCGGGCCTCTGATTCCCGACGCGAACGGTGCGCCGTTCTGGCTGCGGACGGAACGTCAGACCCTGCGTCGGCTGCCGCGCACGGGGGCGATCCTGTTCAGCATCAAGGTACAAATTGCCCCGGCCAGCGTGCTGTTGCAACGCCCCGATATCGCCCGACAGTTGGCGGCGATGTATCGATCGTTCGATACTGCAATGGATGGCTACAAGGCGGCGGTGAACGACCTGACTGTCGGTTTCGTGCCCTGGTGTGAACGGGTGTCGCAGGGCGGCTGAGCAGTGGGCCCAAAGACCCTATTGCACACCACTCGCCACTCGTAGTTTGGCAGTGTGCCTGATCAGTCCGCCGCGCCACTGCTGCACCGGGAGGTGGTCGATGCCAACGAAGCAGTAGCCCGCGTGGCGCACCTGCTCTCAGAAGTCATCGTTATCTACCCGATCACCCCCGCCTCCGCTATGGGCGAGTACGCGGACGAGTGGAGTGCTCGAGGCCGTACCAACCTCTGGGGTGTGGTGCCGGAGGTGATGGAGATGCAAAGCGAGGCCGGGGCTGCGGCAACTCTGCACGGGGCCGTGCTGCGCGGTGCACTCGCCACCACCTTCACGGCTAGCCAGGGCCTGTTGTTGATGCTTCCCGAGATGTTCAAGATCGCGGGTGAGCTGACGCCGACGGTGATCCACGTGGCCGCCCGCTCGCTGGCAACTCATGCGCTCAGTATCTTCGGCGATCACAGCGACGTCATGGCGGCCCGAACGACCGGCTTCGCAATGCTCAGTTCGCCGAGTGTGCACGAGGCGGCCGACATGGCTGTCATCGCCCACGCAGCCACGCTGGCCACCCGCGTGCCCTTCCTGCACTTCTTCGACGGGTTCCGCACGAGCCACGAGCTCAACACGGTGGAGCTGCCCACAGTCGAACAGATCAGGGCGATGATCGATGACGAGTTGGTTCATGCCCACCGTGCACGCGGGCTCGACCCTGATCGTCCGATGCTGCGTGGCAGCGCACAGAACCCTGATGTGTTCTTCCAGGCTCGCGAAGCGTGCTCGCCGTTCCATGCGGTCGTCCCCGAAGCGGTGCAGGCGTCAATGGATCGGTTCGCGGCAATCACCGGCCGCCAGTACTCGCTGGTCGAGTACCACGGTGCGCCCGATGCCGAACGCGTGATCGTGTTGATGGGCTCCGGTGTCGGAGCCGTGCGTGAGGCGGTGGATGCACTCGACTGCCGAGGGGAGCGGGTCGGGGTGGTGGCGATTCGGCTCTACCGTCCCTTCCCCTCCGCGGATTTGTTGGCAGCGCTGCCGCCTTCCACCCGCACCGTCGTGGTGCTCGACCGCACCAAGGAACCCGGGGCACCCTTTGAGCCCCTCCACCTCGACGTACTCGCCGCACTGTGGCACAGCGATGACGCCCACTGGGCCTGTGGTGGCAAGCCGCAAGTGATCGGCGGTCGGTACGGCCTGAGTAGCAAGGAGTTCACGCCGGCGATGGTGAAGGCGGTGTTCGACGAGGCATCATCCTCGTTCCCGCGCAACCCGTTCACAGTTGGCATTTACGACGATGTGAGCAACACCAGCCTTACGTGGGACCCTGAATGGCGCACCGACATGGCGATGGTACGGGCCATCTTCTACGGGGTCGGGTCCGACGGCACTGTCGGCGCCAACAAGAACACGGCCAAGATCATCGGCGCCAATACCGATCTGCACGTACAGGCCTACTTCGTGTACGACTCGAAGAAGTCGGGCAGCACCACGATCAGCCATTTGCGGGTCGACGAGCACTCGATCAACAGCACCTATCTGATCGACGAAGCCACCTTCGTGGGCATCCACCAATGGAACTTCCTCGAACGGTTGGACGTTCTGCAACAGGCGGCGCATGGAGCGACGGTGCTGCTCAACTCCCCGTACCCAGCCGAACAGGTGTGGGACCGGTTGCCCATCGAGGTGCAGCAGGCGGTGCTCGAACGAGAACTGCAACTGTTTGCCGTCAACGCGGCAGCTGTTGCCCGCGACGCTGGCCTCGGTGGGCGAATCAACACGGTCATGCAAGCATGCTTCTTCGGCCTTGCTGGTGTGCTTCCCACGCAGGAGGCACTGCGCGCGCTGAAGGCCGCTATTGAGCACAGCTTCGGTGCGCGCGGCGAGTCCGTCGTCGAGCGCAACATCGCCGCTGTCGACAAGTCGCTGGAAAACCTGCACAGGGTGCCCATCGGTACCTCGGTCACGGCCACGGTGTATCGCCGACCGGCGGTGAGCGCCGACGCACCCGACTTCGTGCAACGGGTCACGGCCCGCATGCTGGCAGGGGAGGGCGACCTGCTGCCGGTCAGCGCGATGCCGCCCGACGGCGCATTCGTCACCGGGACCGCGCAGTACGAGAAGCGCACGATCGCCACCGAGATCCCCATTTGGGAGGCAGACCTGTGTATCGATTGCGGTAAGTGCGCCATCGTCTGTCCGCATGCGGCGATTCGGATGAAGGTCTACGAACCAACCGCATACGAGGGACTCGGTGGTGTGCTGAAGTCGAAGACCTTCCGCAGCCGTGAGGTGCCCGGCATGAACCTCACCATTCAGGTCGCGCCCGACGATTGCACCGGTTGCGGTGTGTGCGTGCTGGCCTGCCCTGCCCACGACAAGAGTGAGGTGAAGCGCAAGAGCATCAACATGCGCCCGATCGCCGAGCACTTGGAACGCGAGCGGGTCGCGTGGGACACGTTCCTCGGGGTGAAGGAAGCCGACCCTGCCCAGTGGGATCCCGCTTCCGTGAAGACCAGCCAGCTTCGCCAGCCGTTGTTCGAGTTCTCCGGTGCCTGCGCCGGCTGCGGTGAAACGCCGTACCTCAAGCTGCTGACGCAGCTGTTCGGCGACCACCTGATCATCGCCAATGCCACCGGATGCAGCAGCATCTTCGGCGGCAACCTGCCAACCACGCCCTACTCGGTCAACGGCGATGGCCGCGGCCCGGCATGGGCCAACAGCCTGTTCGAAGACAACGCGGAGTTCGGCCTTGGCATCCGTCTCGGTTTCGAGGCGCAGCGCCGCACGGCGTTGGTGGTTGTGGAGCGCATGCGGTCGGAACTGGACGCGGCGTTGGGTGCCGATGCCGTGAACGCGTTGGTTGCCGGCGTCGAGGACGATGGCGAACTGGGAATACGTGTGCAGCGCAAACGGGTCGCGGCGCTGAAGGCCGTACTGACGGGCGGCGACGCCGACACCACCGCCCTGCTGGAGCTTGCCGACACGCTGGTG
Organism: Ilumatobacteraceae bacterium; assembly: GCA_043740085.1. Lineage (GTDB taxonomy): Bacteria > Actinomycetota > Acidimicrobiia > Acidimicrobiales > Ilumatobacteraceae > UBA668. The sequence continues at coordinate 11,569 of JAYUCY010000103.1, read as the reverse complement.
CGCAAGAGCACCTGGATCGTCGGCGGCGACGGTTGGGCCTACGACATCGGTGCTGGCGGCCTCGACCATGTTGTGGGGAGTGGACGCAACGTCAACATCCTTGTACTCGACACCGAGGTGTACTCGAACACCGGCGGCCAGGCCTCCAAGGCCACACCGCGGGGTGCCGTTGCGAAGTTCGCTGCCGCCGGCAAGGCTGGCATGAAGAAGGACCTGGGTCTGGAAGCGATGAGCTACGGCGACGTGTACGTCGCTCGGGTGGCGCTCGGCGCCAGCGACATCCAGACTGTGAAGGCGCTGTTGGAGGCCGATGCCTGGCCGGGTGTCTCACTGGTCATCGCCTACAGCACCTGCATCGCTCATGGGTTCGATATGAGCCAATCGATGACGCAGCAGAAATTGGCGGTTCAGAGCGGTCACTGGCCGCTCTACCGATACCGCCCCGCTGCCGACAGCGAGGCCCAGCCGTTCCAGCTGGATAGTGCAGACCCTTCGGTGCCCTATAGCGACTTCGCAGGGAGCGAGGCACGGTTCTCGATGCTGGCTCGTTCGAACCCGGATCGGGCCCGCGAACTGCTTGGCCTGGCGCAACGCGACGTCGACAACCGCTGGCGGTACTACCGCCAGCTGGCGGAGGTACATCGAGCTGCCCCCGGCCACGCCGCCCACGCGATGATCGCAGACGAGGACGATGAGTGATGAGCGTCCTGACCACCAACTACCTCGGCCTGCAGCTGCGCAGTCCGCTCGTTGCTTCCGCCGGTCCACACACCGGGAACTCGGAGATGTGGCAGCGCCTAGAGGAGGCGGGGGCGGGTGCGATCGTGCTGCCCTCGCTCTTCGAGGAAGAGATCGAGCACGACGCGTTCACGAGGGCGCAAGCGTACGACGACACCGCCAACCAGTTCGGTGAGGCGCAGAGTTTCATGCCGGCGCTCAACCTTCCGGACGTCGGCCCCAGCCGCCACATCGCGCTCGTCGAGCAGGCTCGCGAGCGGCTCAGCATCCCCGTTATCGCCAGCCTCAACGGCACCACATCGGGAGGCTGGGTTCGATACGCAAAGCATCTGGCAGATGCTGGCGCACACGCCATCGAGCTCAATCTCTACGACAGCGTCGTTGACCCGAGTATCAACGCCGCTGACACTGAGCGTCGCTATGCGGAGCTGGTGGAGGAAGTGAAGGCGGAGATTTCGATCCCGCTGGCGGTCAAGCTCAGTCCTTGGTTCACGGCGCTCGGCAACTTCGCCGAACGGTTGCAGACGGCGGGCGCCGATGGTCTGGTGCTCTTCAACCGGCTCTACCAACCCGACATCGACCTGGACACGCTGGAAGTGGTGCCCCGGCTCTCGCTCAGCACTTCCGCCGAGGTGCGCTTGTCATTGCACTGGATCGCGAACCTGTTCGGAAGCGTGCGCTGTTCGTTGGCAGCCAGTTCGGGTGTGCACGACGGCGCCGACGCGCTGAAGCTACTGCTCGCTGGCGCAGATGTCGTGATGAGCACCAGTGCCTTGCTGCAGCATGGCCCAGAGCACCTTCGTGTGATGGAACGGTTCCTCCGCGACTGGATGCTGGAGCGCGAGTACGACAGTGTCGACCAGTTGCGCGGTAGCGTCAGCCGAGGCAACGTACCGGACCCGCAAGTGTACGAACGGGCCAACTACTACCAGGTGATCCACAGCTGGCGCCCTGAGGCGCGTCGGTAGGCTCAACGCATGCGACACAGCGAGGGTCATTTCGGGCACCGGGCCGGATGGCTGCGAGCCATGGTGCTCGGCGCCAACGACGGCATCATCTCCACGGCAGCGCTGCTACTGGGTGTCACCGCGGCCAACGGCACGCGCGGGGCCGTCTTGACCGCTGGCGTGGCTGGGCTTGTTGCCGGCGCCGTCTCGATGGCGCTTGGTGAGTACGTCTCGGTGTCCTCGCAGCGCGATAGCGAACGCAGCGACATCGAGAAGGAGACGTGGGAGTTGGCTAACCAAGCCGATCACGAACTCGAAGAACTGACCGCTATCTACCAGGCAAAAGGGCTCGACGTCGCGCTCGCGCAAGAGGTCGCAACACAGCTCACCGAACACGATGCACTCGGTGCACACCTACGCGATGAACTGGGTATCTCGCGCGACGCGTTGGCCAAGCCGGTGCAGGCGGCGTGGAGCTCCGCGCTTGCCTTCAGCGTCGGCGGGTCGATTCCGCTCATCGCGGCGGCAACGGTCGGTGCCTCGCTGCGAATCGGCGCGATCATCGGCGTCGCGCTCGCTGCTCTCGTTGGTCTTGGCTACGTCGGAGCGCGGGCGGGGGGCGCTCGGCCGGGTCGCTCGATCACCCGTGTCGTTGTCGGCGGCGCAGTGGCGATGGGTGTGACGATGGCGGTCGGCTGGGCCATCGGCGCCGCCACGGCATAACGTCCGCCGGATGGATGTCACCGCCGCTGTCGAGGCCCGCTCATCGATCCGTTCGTTCCTGCCCGACGCCGTCAGCGATGAGTCCCTGCGTTCGCTACTGGAGATTGCCTCGCGCGCTCCCAGCGGCGGCAATGTGCAGCCGTGGCGGGTGTACGTGGTCAACGGCCGGTCCATGACTCGGCTCCGCGAATTCTTGGTCGACCAACCGCCGATCGAGGCCTCTGAGTACGAGATCTACCCACAGAAGCTGACCGAGCCCTATCGCACCAACCGGTTCACCATCGGCGAGCAGATGTACGCCACGTTGGGTATCGAGCGCGCTGACAAGTCCGGCCGGCTGCGACAGTTCGCTCACAACGGCGACTTCTTCGGTGCCCCTTCCGCACTGTTCTGTTTCGTCGACCGCCAGATGGGCCCGCCTCAATGGTCCGACCTCGGCATGTTCCTGCAGACCTTCATGCTGGTCGCTGTCGAGGCTGGCCTTGCCACCTGTGCGCAGGAATATTGGTCGGTCCGCCATCGCGCCATCGCCTCGTTCGTTGGTTCCCCCGAGGAGGAGATGCTGTTCTGCGGAATGGCCATTGGCTACGCCGACACGGCGGCTCCCATCAATGGTTTGCGCTCCGAGCGGATGCCGGTAGATGAGTGGGCGCGTTTCGTCTAGGCGCGCGAAGCCGTCACGTATTTCGACGGTACGGGCGTACCGCGAATAGGCCGGTGCGCTAGTTTTGCCGACGTGAATGACCCCACGGATGCCGCCGTTGACGCTGTCGATGCCATCGTGATCGGAGCGGGAGTCATTGGCTCCGCGGTTGCACTGGAGCTGGCCCGTGGTGGCCGCTCCGTCATCGTCGTTGACAAGGGCCCGGCGGCGGGTGCCGGCTCGACGAGCTCGTCCTCGTCGATCATCCGCTTCAGCTACTCCACCGCCGACGCCGTGCTGACCGCGTGGGAGGCCGCTGCAATGTGGCTGGATTGGGAAGGGCACCTCGGCTGTGCCGACCCAGAAGGCATGGCCCGTTTCGTGAAGACCGGCATGTGCATTTTGCACACTCCAGGTGATAGCACGGAGCGTATTCAGCGCCTGTGGGACGAGCTTGGCATTGCGTATGACATCCTCGACAACGATGCCCTCCAGCGGCTGTTGCCGGGCATGGATTTGGGCTCGTTCTTCCCACCCAAGCGCATTGACGACCCTGCGTTTGCTGACGATGCCGCCGGCCCGCTGACGGCGATCCTGGAAGCCGAGAGCGGCTTTATGGACGACCCGATGTTGTGTGCAAAGAATCTGGCATTCGCCGCCCGTCGGCACGGTGCCGACTTCCGTTTCCACCAGCAAGTGGTCAGCATCGACCAGGCCGATGGCCGCGTCAGCGGCGTCACCCTCGCCAGTGGCCGGCGCATTCTGGCGCCGGTCGTGGTCAACGTTGGCGGCCCGCACTCAGGCATCATCAACCAAATGGCCGGTGTGGTCGAAGGCATGCGCATCGGCCATCGCCCGTTGCGGCAGGAAGTGTTCACGGTGGAACCGCCGGAAGGGCTTCGTTTGGAAGATGGCATGCCCGCGGTCGCCGACCTTGACGTCGGCCACTACCTGCGTCCGCAGATTGGCGGGACATGGCTGGTTGGGGGCACCGAACCCGAATGCGATGAGCTGCAATGGATTGATGATCCCGATAACTACGACGAGTACCCCACGGTTGAACAGTTCGAAGTGTCGATGATGCGCGTTGCGCGGCGGGTACCCGAGTTCGGTGTGCCGCACCGCCCGGTGGGTCTCGCTGCGCTGTATGACGTGTCGGAGGACTGGGTGCCGCTCTACGACAAGAGCGACCTGCCCGGCTTCTTCATGGCCTGCGGCACCAGCGGAAATCAGTTCAAGAATGCACCCCTTGCCGGTCAGTTTATGAAGGCCATCATCGATGCGGAAGCCGCCGGTATCGACCATGACAAGACCCCGGTGCAGTTCCCCGGTGCTCGTACCGGCCGCACCATCAACCTCGGTGCGTTCTCGCGTCGGCGTGAAAAGTCGGCGACGTCCGGCACCGTCATGGGCTGAGGTGCGTCGCCATGAAAGGGTGTTGCGATGAAGGTCGTACGCGCCGCTGACCAACCACGGATTCGGTGGCGCAACGATGGCGGATGGACGCGTGACGTTGCGCGCGACTCGCCTCATGAACACGACTTCTCGTGGCGCATCTCCATCGCCGATGTGGAGGCCGACGGTCCGTTCTCGCGTTACGAAGGCTTTGACCGGTTGCTGGTGCTGCTCGACGGGGCTGGCATGGATCTTGTCGTCACCGGTGATGGTGAGACGATGCGACTTCGTCCGAGCACACCGTCCGTATGGTTTGCCGGGGAGATGACCATCAACGCCGAACTGTTCGATGGACCAACGACCGACTTCAATGTGATCTGGGACCGTTCGCGTTTCTTTGTTGAGGAATGCGCGGACTGGAGGGAGCGGGCCGTCGTCGCGCAGCAGGGGGTGAGAGTGGTGGCCCACGTGTTGTCGGGTGTTCTGGAGACCGACGCCGGTGTCCGTGGCGCGGTAGGGGACACCTTGATCGGCGATACTGGAGAGGGCGTACGGCTCGGCGGTGAGGGCGACGCGATCGTCGTGCTGATCGCTGCGCGCCCAGCGATCGTGGACGCGAAACGAAACGACTGAACTACGATTCAGGAGATGGCAACGATCGCATCGCTCCGTCACGACGACGCCTCGCTGGAGGTCACCTGGGCCGACGGTGTGGTTACCCGCTACCCGTGGTTGTGGTTGCGCGACCATGCCCACGACAACGAGACGATGCACCCGGTCACGCAGCAGCGCCAGCTGTTCACCGCCCGGGTGCCGGCTGCACTCCGAGGTCTGAATAGCGAAGTCATCGAGAGTGACCTGCGGGTCACGTGGGACATGCTGGAACCAACGTCTGTGCTGCCGGTGAGTTTTCTTGCCGCCTACCGTCATCCGCGGACAGCGCGGGTGGCCGTCGATGTGCCGGTCACGCTCTGGAGCGCGGCCTCGCTGACCACGCCGACGGTGTCGTACGACCTTGTCATGAACACCGATGCCGGTCTCGCACAATGGCTGACCAACACGCTGCAGTACGGGTTCTGCCTGGTGATGGGCACACCGGTAACTGCCGCCGCCAGCGAGGCGCTGATCCGCCGCGCCGGTTACATACGCGAGACCATTTTCGGCGGGTTCTGGGAGTTCCAGGCTGACATGTCAAAGGCCGACACCGCGTACTCAACCCTCGAGCTGCGCGGCCACACCGACGGGACGTATAGCAACGACGCGCCTGGCAGTCAGCTGCTGCACTGTCTTGAGTTCGTCGGCACCGGCGGCGACAGCACCCTCGTCGACGCGTTTGCCATCGCGCGCCGTATGGAAGCCGAACATCCCGACCTGTTCGAGGTGCTGTCGTCGGTAGTGGTACCGGGGCAATACATCGGTGATGGCGCCCACCTGATGGCCGCTCGCCCGGTGTTCCGTCATGACCACGCGGGTCGTTTGGTGCAGGTGTCGTTCAACAACTACGACCGCGCGCCGTTTCTGTTGGAGGAGGCGGACATGATTGCCTTCTACGACGCGTTGCGTGTCTTCGAAGAATTGGCCAATGACCCGGCGATGCAGTGGCGCCATGTCCTCCAGCCCGGTGAGGCATTGTTGTTGGACAACTGGCGCGTACTGCACGGTCGTGCTGCGTACACCGGGCTTCGTCGGATGTGCGGCGGCTATCTCAATCGCGAAGACATCGAAAGTCGTCTCCGCCAGCTCGTCTAGAGCGCCTGGCGGGCCCAAGCGGCCGGGAGCTCGGCTCGTCGTGGCGGGTCGGCACCTGCACGTTGGCACGTGATGCCTGCGACCTGTTGAGCGGCTGCAGTTGCCTGCGCGGCGAGAGCCCGGTCGATGAGGTCGGCACGTCCCAAACCGCCGTCGAGCCACCACGTCAGAAATCCGCCGCCAAACGAGTCACCGGCGCCGATGGTGTCGGCGACGATGACCGGCAGTGTTGGTACCAGCTCCTCGTGGTCGGCGGTCGCTATCCAGGTGCCGTCGGCGCCCCATGTGACCAGCACCAACGACACGCCCCGCGCGAGCAATGATCGCGCGTAGTCCAGCGGCTCGACCCCAGGTGCCAGGTACTCGGCGTCATCGTTGCTCACCTTGACGACGTCGGCCCGCTCGTATGCCTGGTTCACGCGGCGCATGTACGCATCGCGGTCGGCGATCACGCCAGCGCGACAGTTGGGATCGATCATGACCAGCGTCTCTGGCGGCAGGGTCCGAAGGTAGCCGATCAGCGTCGACGCCATCGGTTCGAGGACAAGACCCAGCGTGCCCATATGGACTGCTGCGGGCGCCGAGACCGCCGCCGGGACAACGCACAGCGAGGGAGCCGAAGTACCGTCGAGATAGAAGCGGTAGGTAGCCGCGCCATGATCGTTCAGTTCCGCGGCAGCGAGCGTCGTTGGCTGGTCAGTGTGTTCAATCGCATCGGCGCTGACACCGTCGGCAGTGAGCTGCGCGAGTAGTTGTGTGCCGAATCGGTCGTTGGAAATGGCGCCAAGGAATGTCACCGACCCGCCGAGGCGACCGATCGTGCGTGCCACGTTGTACGGGCCACCACCCAGCTTGGCCTGCACGGATCCATCAGTATCAATGACGAGGTCGACCAGGGCCTCACCTGCCACAACGATCATGAGCGAGGAACCTACCGCCTCGGCGCGCTTCGCCGGGGCAGGTTCTTGGCTCATCGTTGGTGGGTCCTACGCTGAGACGATGCGCCTTGAGGAACTGATCGCCCGGTTTGACGTCAGTGATCCGACGTTCATCGCCGACCCGTACCCGGTGTTGAACGACCTGCGTGAAGCCGCCCCGATCTACTGGAACGAAGCGGCGGGACACTGGGTCATCACACGCTTCAGTGACGTGCAGGAGACGCTGCGCGATCGGCGGCTCGGTCGCAGTTACACCCATCTTTTCTCCCACGCAGCAGTAGGGCGCGCGGAGCCAGACTCGCGCTGGGCGGCATTCCAGCAACATGAGCAATGGTCGTTGCTCTGTCTGGAACCACCGGATCACACACGTATCCGTCGTCTGGTGGCCAAGGTGTTCACGCCCAAGTCGGTCACGGCAATTCGGCCAGCGGTGCAGGGATTTGCTGATGAGTTGCTCGACGTGTGCCGTGACCGGGGCCAGTTCGAACTGCTGCGCGACTACGCACAGCCCTACTCAGTGGCGGTGATCTGCTCGATGCTGGGCGTGCCGCGCACCGATATGCAGCTGCTCTTGGACTGGAGCCACGCGATCGTGAAGATGTACGAGCTGAGCACCAGCAACGAAGTGCGTGCGGCCGCAAACACGGCTGCGGCAGAATACATCGACTACACGCGGGCGCTCATCGCCGAGAAGCGGCGCAACCCTGATGGCCTGCTGGTATCGGAGTTGGTGCGAGTGGAGGACGAGGGCGACACGCTGACGGACGACGAGATTGTCTCCACCACGATGGTGTTGGTCGAGGCCGGCCACGAGGCGACGGTCAACACCCTGGGCAACGGCATGCGCGCGATCATGCACCATCCAGGGGAGTGGCAGCGGGTCGTCTCGGGCGACGTCGCCGCTCGTACGGCGGTGGAGGAGATGCTTCGTTGGGATCCACCGCTGCATCTGTTCGAACGGTGGGCCTTGGAGGACGGCATCGAGATCGCCGGTCAACGTATACAGGTTGGCCAAGAAGTCGCCATGCTGTTCGGCGCGGCACAACGCGACCCCCGCCGTTTCGACAATCCGGATCACTTCGACATCGGTCGCGGCGATATGGCGCACATCGGCTTCGGCGGCGGCATCCACTTTTGTGTCGGCGCCCCATTGGCACGCCAAGAGATCGAGATCTCGATTGCTGGTTTGGCCGCGAGATTCCCCTCGCTGCAGCTTGCTGCTGAGCCGACCTACGAGCCCAACTTCGTGATCCGCGGCCTCACCGCTCTCCACCTCAACGCCTGAATCCAGCGACTGGTCGGCCTGACTCCACACTGAGTGTCGAATCGCGCCGACCAGACAAGGCTCTGAGTACGATGCGCGGTCTGACGAGGGAGCGGCGATGATTCGACACGTAGTGATGTTCCGGTGGAACGAAGGCGTCGACGAGGAGCACGTGGCGGCGACGACGGCAGCGTTCGAACGACTGCCAGGGCTGATCCCACAGATCGTCTCGTACGCCTTCGGTCGCGATCTTGCTGTCGCTGCAACCAACTGCGACTATGCCGTCACTGGCGAGTTCGCATCAATCGAAACGTTCCTCGAATACCGCGACCATGCCGACCATCAGGCATTGGTGCAGACGTTCATTGCACCACACGTGAGCGAGCGAGTAGCGGTGCAGTTCCGGATCAGCTGAGGAACATGTGTCGTTGTGGGACGTGCGGTGTTGACAGTGACGGTGTCACACGGGGCAGACTGCACCCGATGCCCAGCCGCCGCCGTCCAAAGTCACCCACGAACTCAGCCTCATCGGTGCGCCCATCGGCCACGACGGCTGCACCTGCCGCTCCCACAGCGGGAGCGCCGACTGATATCGAGCGCTTCGTGGCTGCGCTCAAGGACTCGGAAAGGGCTGACCGCGCAGCGAAGGCGCGTCAGCAGCAGGAACGCATGGATGCGGCGCTGCGCGCGGAGCACGCTGCTGCCAAGGTGACTGCGCTTGCAACCGCTCATCGGGAACTGGAGCGAGCGGTGCAGAGCGTCCGCGCTGCAAACCAGATTGGTCGTGGCCGCGCCGAAGCCGACCAAGCGTGGAAGGTCGCCAAGGCGTTGGTGATCGAACTAGAGACGGGCACGCCGCCGGCCTGGGCGCCGAAGCCGGCCGACCCGACCGAGCCGTTCGAATCAGAGGAGTAAACGCAGCCCGTGGAAACAGTCGAAGGGAGCGATCATTGTCCCCGTACGCCGAACCTACTGGCGATCAACACGCCATAGGCTTCGTACTAATTAGACTTGGAGGCAACGATGGCTCGCTACGTCACGACTGTTCGCACCATGCAGACGCCCGCCGAGGTGTTCGCTAGTTCGGAAAGCACCGTTCAGCGCGTCGTCGACTCGGTGCTCGAGGCTCCGGTGTTCACCAGCTTCACCCGGCTCGGCTACGACGCACGATCGCGCCTCGCCGACTGGAAGCCCATCGGTGAATACGACGCCACCGGTCGCGTGGTCCTGGTGACGGGCGCGACATCGGGCTTAGGTCTGGTCACCGCCGAGCAGCTCGCGGCAGTGGGCGCGACTGTGGTGCTACTTGGTCGCGACGAGGCGAAAACCACTCGTGTGGGCGACGACATCGCAACACGAACAGGGAGCGACCTGGTGTCGACGGTTGTTGCGGATATGGGCGACCTAGCCGCGATTCGACATGTCGCCGCGGAGCTGAACGGCACGCTTGATCGGCTGGACGTGTTGATTCACAACGCAGGCGCGCTGAGTGCAACCCGACGGCTGTCGCCACAGGGCACGGAGCTCACTGTTGCCAGTCAAGTCGTCGGCCCGTTCTTGCTGACGACCCTTCTGCTGCCGCTTCTGGAGCGTTCAGCTCCGGCTCGAGTCCTCACGATGTCGTCCGGCGGCATGTACGCCAGCCCGCTGCGCGTCGATGAACTGCAGATGGGCGACGACTACAAAGGCAGTGAGCAGTACGCCCGCGCCAAACGCGCCCAGGTCACGCTCAACGAGATGTGGGCCCAGAAGTTTCCCGCGCTCGATGTCGTGTTCCAGGCAATGCACCCGGGTTGGGCCGATACGCCCGGTGTGCGCGACTCGTTGCCGACGTTCCGCAAAATCGTCGGCCCGCTCCTGCGGTCGCCCCAGCAGGGCGCCGACACCATGGTGTGGTTGGCGCTCGACGACGGCGACCCGTTGACGACTACCGGCAAGTTCTGGCTCGATCGGCATCAGCGATCGATCCACAAGCTGCCCAGCACTCGGTCGAGCGATACGCCCGAACGGCGTCAGCAGCTGTGGGATTGGGTAGCGGCCACGGCTCAGTAACGTGCCGAACATCGGTCGGGGCAACGTATGAATCGGGCCGACTCTGCGTTGGCGGCGATGACGTCGGCGGGCGGTGTAGTCGGTGGGCTCGGCGGTGCCGTGCTGCTGATCGTCGTCGCCGGGTCTGTCAGTGCGGCTCTCTAGTGGCCGCTTTGTGAAATTTTCCATGAGGTCCCGTTGCGTGTGTGAACCCGATGAGCGCGATATGCTATTCTCTTCAAGGGTTCCCGCTTTGGCGGATCCACGTCGAAGGTGAGGGCCCAAATGGCCACAGGTACTGTTAAGTTTTTCAACGCTGAAAAGGGTTACGGCTTCATTTCCCGCGAGCAGGGCGAAGACGTGTTCGTGCACTTCTCCCAGATCCAGGGCGAGGGCTACAAGTCCCTCGTGGAGGGTCAGAGCGTCGAATTCGACGTTGCCCCCGGTCGCAAGGGTGAAGAAGCACAGAACGTCCGCCCGCTCTGAGCAGCAACGGTCGTGCCAAGCGCGACCGCGAGCGCGCGAAGCAGGAAAAGGCGGCGATCAAGAAAGATCGCAAGCAGGCCGAAGCGTCTGCTGGGCCATCACCTGAGGAAGCAGAGGCGGCTTTGGCCCCGAAGCGTCCACAGGACGATGTGCTCTCCGATCTCGCTGCGTTGCACCAGAGTTTTGACGACGAATCGATTTCCTTTGAGGACTTCGAAGCGGCGAAGGGTCTGTTGCTCGCACAACTCGCTGTCGAGTAACTGAATACGCAATCCGTTGCCAGCCGGCGCACCGATTTCTCGGGGCGTCGGCTGACGTCGTTTTCGGGCACACGTCGTTTTCGGGCACACGTCGTTTTCGGGCACCACGTCGTTGTCGGGCACCACGTCGTTGCCGGGTACGTGTCGTTATTCCCCCGGCTCGGTGGCTACGGGTGAGTGGTGAGGGTGCCGCCGCGGGCGGGCTGGTAGTGCAGGCGGCCCAAGCCGTACTTGACCATCGGGCCCATCGTCACTGCGAATACCAGCGTTCCAGGGCCGAGCGCGCCACCGATCAGTGCGCCGATGGCCAGCGGAAAGCCGTCACTGATCCAGCGGGCCGGCACGATGCCCATACCGCGCACGACCAGGCCGAGCATGAACACTTCTGAGGGGCC
>JAYUCY010000102.1:0-3350 GCA_043740085.1 Ilumatobacteraceae bacterium | reverse complement strand
TAGCCTCGATTGTTCGTCGGGGTGCCGGTCGTGGGGGTCTGGGTGACGCGGGAAAGCCCTCCTGGGCTGGGAGGATGTGACTCGCTGAAGTCCACATTCTCTGACCGGAGGGGCTCTCCTTGAAGGTGCACCGTAGTCGTTCAGTTCTTCGTCCTCGGGTGACCACGGACGGGCACGGTTTGGTCTCGCACGCGGGGGCCGGTTTGCTGTCCGAGCTGGCTGACCGTTCGGGTCTGACGCTCGGCTTGTCGCATGCGATGGCGGGGTGTGGGATCCGCTGGCACACGCATGATCCGGGTGTCGTGTTGACGCACTTGGCGGTCGCGATCGCCGATGGTGCCGATTGCCTGTCGGACATGCAGGTCCTGCGCGAACAGACCGAGCTGTTCGGCCCGGTCGCGTCGCGGCCGACAGCGTGGCGTGCCGTGCAAGCGGTCGCGTCGGTTGAACTGCGCGCCATCCCTCGGGCCGTGGCTGCCGCGAGGGAACGGGTATGGGCAGCAGCCGGGCTCGATCTCACCGAGCTGACGTTGGACTTCGATGCCACGCTCCTCGATGCATATTCCGAGAAGCAAGACGCCGCACCTACTTATAAGCGCGGGTTCGGGTTCCATCGTGCGTCCAGTAGCTCGGGCGCTGTCATGAGGAAGGTGATCGTGATGACGTAACCGAGCGGCAAGTTCACGACAGCCAGCCGGTGTGAGTCCGGTCCGGGGAGATGCCAGGGTCCCTGGTAGCACGGCTCCCGGCGGCGGGTGAGAGCCCGTTGTCGAAGCGGAGCAACGAAGTCCCTGTGAGGGGGCGAGCGACTGGCCGGTCCGCAGCATGAAGCGAAGCCTGTGAGCGTCGTTACCGAAACCTCCGTGAGGAGGAACAAGAGGGAGCCGAGCCCTTGATGGAAGGGCGAAGGCCATGGAAGCCATCTTCGGTCCTGGAGCGGGTGGCGATGAACCCTCCGGCGTGGTGGGCGTGGAACGGTCAGAAGGTTGTCGTGGGAACTGGAGAGAGCCTCCTCGACCCCCGGGTCTGCGGCCCGAGGAGCGTGCCCTCCTATAACCGGTGATCCCGGGAAGGGGCAGGGTTGTCGAGAGGCAGTCGGAGGGGGTCGTAGTAGTGACGACGGTCGGGACAACACAACCCGATCAGAGCGAAGGACCCCTACTTCATCGATGCACACGAAAGAAGCGAGGAATCCTGATGAGTGCCGAGACATCGGCTAGGTCCGTCAGCCACGCCGAGGGCGTGGACAAGGTTCGGGCGCTCCAACGCGTGCTTTACCGCAGCGCCAAGCAGGATCCAACCCGTCGTTTCCACGCTCTCTACGACAAGGTCGCCCGCAGCGACGTCATGTGGAGGGCATGGTTCGACGTGGCCACCAACCGGGGGGCTCCTGGTGTTGATGGGTTGACCATCGACGCCATCGAGACCGCCGGGGTGAGCGAGTTCCTCGAGACGCTCGCCGTCGCGGTGCGGACCAGGACGTATCGGCCCGCCCCGCTGCGACGAGTCCACATTCCCAAGCCGGGCAAGCCGGGCCAGACCCGGCCGCTTGGTATCCCCACGATCGCGGATCGGGTGGTCATGACCGCGGCCAAGCTGGTTCTCGAACCGATTTTCGAGGCCGACTTCAAGCCGGTCAGTTTCGGGTTTCGACCGAAACGCTCGGCCCATGATGCCATTGAGGTCATCCGGGTCGAGGCCAACCGGGGCCGTGAGTGGGTTCTCGATGCTGACATCAAAGCCTGTTTCGACGAGATCGATCACGACGCGCTGATGGCCCAAGTGGCCCGGCGTGTCTCGGACCGGTCGATGCTGAAGCTTCTGCGATGCTGGCTTCGGGTGGGAGTGTTCGAGGGCGGGGTGGTGACCGACACGGTGTCGGGGACCCCCCAGGGCTCGCCCATCTCGCCACTCCTCGCCAATGTCGCGTTGCACGTCCTCGATGAGGCCTGGCAGCGCGATGGACGGCGTCTCGGGGTGCTGGTGAGGTACGCAGACGACCTCGTCGTGCTCTGCCCCACGAAGCCGGCGGCCGAACAGGCACGACGGCTCGCGGGTGAAGTCCTGGCCACGCTCGGGCTGCGATTGCATCCCGACAAGACCAGGATCGCCTGGCTCCACAAGAGCCGGGAGGGCTTCGACTTCCTCGGCTTCCATCACCACAAGATGGAGTCGTGGAAGTGGCGGGGCCGCTACTACCTGCAAAGCTGGCCATCGGAGCGAGCGATGAACTCGATCCGCACGGCGATCCGTGAACGCACGGACCGTCGACGGGTGGGCTGGCCTGTCGAATGGGTGGTCGCCGACCTCAACCCCGTACTGCGGGGCTGGGGGGCGTACTTCCGGCGAGGGAACTCGGCCCGGAAGTTCAGCCACATCGACAGTTACGTCCATCTCCGCCTGGCCATCTTCGCCAGCACCAAACACGGACTCCACGGGCTCAACTGGCAGCGGCGTTTCAACCGCGACTGGATGAACACCCTCAAGGTCTACCGACTGGGTGGAACGGTGCGCTACACGACTGCGCATGCGCGGCGGTGAACGGTGTCGGAGAGCCGTGTGCGGGAGAACCGCACGCACGGTTCGAAAGGGGGCTGCTGGCAAAGCGCTGCTCCACTGCGACGGACGAGAAACCTACGGGCCAGCGTCCGGTATCAGCCAGGAACGACGAACAGCCAGCGGCCTACCTCACCGTTCGGCGTGTGGTGCGACGAGACGAACGAACCGCTCGCCGCGATGCTGCGTCCCGGCAACGCCGGAGCGAACAACACCAACGATCATGTCGAACTCCTCGATCAAGCGATCGACGGCCTGCCCGGCCGGTATCGGGCCGGGCACATGGTCGGCGACCGTGGCGCCGATGTCGTTGTTCCGATGCTCGTGCGGGCCGACTCGGCCGGTGCCAGCCACGGCTTCATCCGAGCGATCCTCGAAGCCAACGCCGACTACACGATCGGCTACCAGATCGACGGCCGGGTCCGAGACGCGCTGCTCCTCGTCCAAGAAGAAGACTGGTCGCCGGCCGTCGAGACCAACGGTGCAGTGCGATCCGGGGCGTTCGTGACCGAACTCACCTCGCTCGTCGACATGGACGGGTGGGGAGCCGGGTGTCGGCTGATCTGCCGCCGCGAACGCCCCCATCCCGGCGCGCAACTCTCGCTGTTCGACACCGACAACGGCTGGCGTCACACCGCGTTCATCACGAACAGCCCAGGCAACGCCGTCGTCTTGGAACTACGACAGCGTGGCCACGCCCGCGTCGAGGACCGCGTCCGGTGTTGGAAAGCAACCGGGATGCTCAACCCGCCATTCGAGGACTACGTCCGCAACCAAGCCTGGACCGCCATCAC
>JAYUCY010000101.1:0-43945 GCA_043740085.1 Ilumatobacteraceae bacterium | reverse complement strand
ACAGAGGGCTGCCCGTACGCTGGAAATGCGCTTCACCAGCGTCGAGCAAGCCATCGATCCAGCCGAGCTTGTCCTTCGAGCAGTGGTCGGTGTGCAGGATCACTCGTGCGCCATAGGCGGCGGCCAGTGTGTGCACGTGGTGCGCGGCGGCAATGGAACCGGCAACTGCTGCCGCGTCGCCCTTCAAACCACTTCCCTTGCCGGCGACGAATGCGCCGCCGCCGTGAGAGAACTGCACGATGACAGGGCTGTTGACGCGAGCGGCGGTCTCCATCACAGCGTTGGCGGTGTTGCTGCCTGTGCAGTTGGCGGCCGGCAACGCAAAGCCGCGTTCCTTGGCGAGTGCGAAGAGCTGAGATACGGCATCGCCTGTGAGGACGCCGGCGGGGAAGTCGGAGGAAGCGGTCACGGGTACCAGTGTATGGCGCGTCACGCCAGCGGCCGAAGTACCAACCCGGTTCGCAGCTTGGGCGTAAAGAACGTCGACTTCGGTGGCATCAGCAAACGCTCGTTGGCGGTACGCCGAATCTCGTCGATACCGGTCGGTCGAATCAACACACCTACCAACGACTCTTCGGTCGCGACTCTGTCCGCGACGTGCTGCACGCCGTGCTGGTAGCTGATCTCGATGTCGTGGTCGCGCAGCGCGTGTTCTAGCAGGGCGCCATCGAGAGCGCGAACACCTTCGAATGCGGTCGCCCTGGGAGTCAGCCATACCCCAGTGCCATCGGGACGGACAAGGCACAGGGCAGCCCGCTCGACTACCTCGGCGGCGAATGCCGGCGTCACTGGTCCAGCCTCTTCGAGGTCAAACGACGCAGCCAAGACTTCGAGGAGTTGGTCGGCCGTGACGCCATGGTACAGCCGGTGAATGGCGTCAATACTGAGCTGGTCCGCAACCAGTTCCGCCACGTATGTGAGCGTCAGCTCGGCGCCGGTGCCGGTGCCGGCCGTTGCCCGTACTTCGTCACGGAAGGTCCGGCTGATCGCGTAGCGATGGTGGCCGTCGGCGATCAGTACCGGGTGAGCCCCGACGGCGGCACTGATGGCCGCGACCCGCTGTGGATCGGTGACCCGTTCAACGGTGTGGAGAACACCTTCCTCGTCACGGAGGCTGCCCACTGGTTCACCGGGCTCGCGCAACAGGTCAGTGAGGCCGACGGTGAGCGACAGCCCCCATACCGGGGAGAGGTTGGTGTTGGTGGTGCGAGTGAGATCCAGCCGATCGGTCTTGGCTTTCGGTGTGGTGCGCTCGTGGGGGAGCACGCCACCGGCGCCCTCGTCGACGACTTCCAGTGCACCCAAGACGCCAACCGTCTCGCGCTGGGCGCCGGTCTCGTCGGTGAAGCGCATGCGGTACAGCGTGAACGCCGGTGTGGCGTCTCGCACGAGCGTGCCGTCTTGGACCCATTCCTTCAACCGCGTGGCGGCGAGGTCGTAGCGCTGCGGGCCATCCGAATCGCGCGGAACGTCAATTGCCACGATGTTGTGCGAGTGACGCATCAGGAGTGCCTCGACGTCGGCATCGCTGAGGACGTCGTACGGGGGCGCAGCTACGTCGTCGAGCGGAAGCGATGGATTGAAGCGGAGCGCGGTGAATGGTTCGAATCTGGGCACACCCCCAGGTTGGCACCTCCCGTGGCAGCATGGCGAGAACATGACTGAAAAACGAACTGATGACCGAGCTGATGGCCGAATTGGTGACCGTCAGCCAGCGGTGGTGCTCTGCGACCTTGATGGGGTGGTATGGCTGGCACACCAGCCGATTCCTGGTTCCGTGGAAGGAATCGCTCGGCTGCGCGCCCAGGGTCATCGCGTACTGTTCGTCACCAACAACTCCGCGACACGCCTGGAGGTGCAGGTGGCAACGCTGGAGAGCATTGGAATTCCGGCTGCTGGTGATGTGCTGACGTCTGCGCAAGCAGCTGCATTGCTGCTGCAGCCAGGTGAACGCGCGCTCGTGTGTGGTGGTGAGGGAGTGGTGCAGGCACTGGAAGCACGTGGTGTCGAGCCCTGTTTCGACGGCGACGCCGATGCTGTGGTCGTCGGCTTTCATCGGCACTTCGACTTTGACGGACTTGCGCGAGCAGCACGAGCTGTGCGACGGGGGGCACGTTTGATTGGAACCAACGACGACGCCACCTACCCGACCCCCGATGGGCCAATACCCGGTGGTGGGTCGATACTCGCAGCGGTGGAGACAGCCTGCGGGCTCTCCGCACAGGTGGCCGGTAAGCCATACGCGCCGATGGCTGCGTTGGTTGTCGCCGAGGTCGGCGAGCAGGCGGCGCGCTTGGCGGTCATGGTGGGGGACCGGCCGAGCACCGACGGACGGTTCGCTGTCACACTTGGTTGCGCGTATGCCCACGTGTGGAGCGGCGTGACGCCGCGCGGCACCCTGATTGAGCCCACCCCGGACGTGGAGACGAACGACCTGGCGGCGGTGGTAGAGCTGCTGGTTACCGGCCGGTTTCTGCGGCGATAGGCTGTGAGTATGACTGGAAACGCACTTCTCAAGCGGTTGCTCGATGCCGGTATGAACTTCACTGAGATCTCTCAGGACCAAGCCGAGAAGCTGGTCAAGGAATTCGTCAAGGGCGGGCAGGCCCGTCGCAAGGATACCGAAAAACTGGTCCATGAAATGGTCGGGCGTGGCCGTTCAGCGACAGAGGGTCTCGTGTCCACCGTGCAGGCCGAGATCACCAAGCAGCTCGGCAAGTTCGCTTCTCGACTCGACGATGTCGAGGGCCGAGTTGAGCACATCGCCCAAAGGGTTGGTCTGGCCAGCAAGCCGGCCGCCAAGGCTGCACCCGTGAAGAAGGCTGCACCCGTGAAGAAGGCTGCCGTCAAGAAGGCCTGATCGTGGCGAGGCGTCAGCGTCTCGACGCGGAACTGGTTCGTCGGCAATTGGTTGAAAGTCGCACTGACGCGGGCCGAGCCATTCTCGCCGGCCGAGTGCTCGTCAACGGAGCGATCGCCGACAAGGCGTCACGCCAAGTGCACGCCGGCGACGCGTTGGTGATCTCAGGACCGCCAGCCCGTTTCGTCAGTCGGGGCGGCGAGAAGCTGGATGCCGCCCTCGACTCGTTCGTCCTCGACGTCACCGCGCTGCGCGTCCTGGATGCAGGCGCGAGCACTGGCGGGTTCACCGACTGTCTCTTGCAGCGCGGGGCCGGCCATGTTGTCGCGCTCGACGTCGGCCATGGGCAGCTGCACCCTCGAATCCGCGACGACACGCGGGTCACCGTGCTCGAGCGGTTCCACATTCGCGAGGCCACGGCCGAGGCCATCGGCGGCGAAGTGCACATGGTCACCGCGGACCTCTCCTTCATCTCGGTGAGAAGGGTTCTGACTTCGCTGACCGGCGTGTGCGTGCCGGGCGGCGACCTGGTGCTGTTGGTGAAACCGCAGTTCGAGGCTGGGAAGATCGAGGTGTCCAGAGGCCATGGCGTGATCACCGATCCAGCAATTCATGATCGTGTTCGTGACGAAGTGAACACGGCGCTGATCGACGCCGG
This sequence comes from Ilumatobacteraceae bacterium, assembly GCA_043740085.1. Classification (GTDB taxonomy): domain Bacteria; phylum Actinomycetota; class Acidimicrobiia; order Acidimicrobiales; family Ilumatobacteraceae; genus UBA668. The sequence continues at coordinate 40,427 of JAYUCY010000101.1, read as the reverse complement.
CTGCGCAGTACACAGCTGGATCGATTCGCCGATCTACGGTGGCGACGGCAATCGAGAATTCCTTGTACATGCCACCACCAATCAGTCAGGATCTCTCGCGTGAGCGCAGTGCTACTCGTCGCCCATCACGATCGCCTTGAGGCAGGGGCGCTGGCGCGCGCTGGCGCGGCGTGGCTACGTGAGCACGGTCACGATGTGTGGATGTTGGCCGACGACGCGGTTCCGATGGGGCTTCACGAACTGCAATCCGACCGTCCGCCGACGCAGGCCGACCTCGCGATCAGCCTTGGCGGCGACGGCACGATGCTGCGCACCGTCAAGTTGGTCGGTGCGGCCGATGTCCCGATCATTGGCGTCAACGTGGGGCTACTGGGGTACCTCACTGAGGTCGAACCCGATGCGATGTATCACGCTCTCGAGCGCTGGTTCGTGGGGCCCGCCGACGGCGAGTGGCACATTGACCAACGCATGCTGCTGGCGGTCTCATTGCATCGGGTTGGCTCGGCCGCTACCCAGAGCTGGACTGCGCTGAACGAGGGCGTTGTGGAGAAGCAGGAGGCGGGACACACCATTCGCCTGCAGGTGTGGATTGACGGAACGCCGTTTACTTCCTACGCCGCCGACGGGCTGATTCTGGCAACGCCCACCGGCTCTACCGCGTACTCGCTGTCGGCACGGGGTCCCGTACTCTCTCCACGACTACGCGCGGTGCTGTTGACGCCTGTCTCGCCGCACATGCTGTTTGATCGTTCGCTGGTGCTCGACCCTTCGGAGCGGGTGGAGGTTGAGGTGACTGGGCACCGTTCGGCGACGCTGTCGATCGATGGTCAGCCAGTAGCGACGCTTGCCGAGGGGGATAGGGTTTCCGTGGCTCCGTCGGAGCAGGTGGCTCGGTTTGTTCGCTTCGGCGACCGCCGCTTCCATCAGATCTTGAAAGCAAAGTTCGGGTTGACGGACCGGTAAATGCTGCACGAACTCCACATCGAATCGCTGGGTGTGATCGAGCAACTCGATCTCGTGCTCGGCGCTGGGCTGACCGCATTGACGGGTGAAACGGGCGCGGGCAAGACGATGCTCGTCGAGGCAATCAGCCTTCTCGTCGGCGGTCGCGCCGACGCGATGATGGTGCGGCCAGGCGCTGCCGAGGCAAGGGTTGAAGGACGATTCGTCATCGGTGAGGTCGAGTACGTGGTCGCCCGTGTGATTCCCGCCGACGGGCGCTCGCGGGCATATATCAATGGCCGCCTCGCCACGGTCGGCAACCTGACGGAGCTGGGTGAGCGCGTCGTCGATCTACATGGGCAGCACTCGCACCAGAGCCTGCTGTCGGCAAGCGAACAGCGTGACGCTCTCGACCGCTATTGCCACACCGACCTTGTGCCTCTGCGGGCGGCGCGGGCGCGACTCACCGAGCTGGATGCATCGCTTGCCGCACTGGGTGGCGACAGCAAGTCACGAGCGAGAGAGCTTGATCTGCTCCGCTATCAGGCCGCGGAGCTTCGTGCCGCTGCCGTCGCTGGCGACGCGGAGGACGCGGCTTTGGAAATTGAGTACGACGAGCTTGCGGGCGCTGTGGAGTATCGCGAGTTCGGGGGTTTGGCCGCTGCCGCGCTGACCGACGATGCGGGTGCTGGCGATTCCATTGGGACGGCGCTGCGGGCGATCGCCGGCAAGGCACCGTTCGCTGAGCTGGAAGTTCGACTGCGTGGCCTGAGCGCCGAGATCACCGACGTCGCAGCGGACATTCGCTCACGAGCGGAGGGTATTGACGAAGACCCGCAACGCCTGGCGGCCGTACGTGAACGGATGCAGCTGCTGCGAGATCTGCGCCGCAAGTACGGTGACACCTTGGCGGAGGTCATCGCATTCCACGAGGAAGTTGAGGAGCGGCTTGCCGAGCTGGAGGGCTACGAGGGTCGCGTGGCCTCTCTGGAGAACGAGCGACTGGTTGCGGAGCGCGACGAGCGCGCTGCAGCGGCGGGCGTTGCTGCCACACGGCGCAGCGGTGCTCAGGCACTGGGCGATGAAGTTCAGCACCATCTGCGGCAGTTGGCTATGCCGTATGCGGGCGTCACGGTCACGGTGGGCGACCACGATCCGGGCGACGACGTGTCGTTCCTGCTGTCCGCGAACCCTGGGTCGCCGCTGTTGCCGCTGGCCCGCGTTGCCAGCGGTGGCGAACTGGCGCGGACAATGTTGGCGCTGCGCCTGGTGTTGACAGAGGCCCCCGACACACTGGTTTTCGACGAGGTGGATGCGGGAATCGGCGGGGCGGCTGCGGTGGCTGTTGGTCGGAACCTGGCCGCCCTCGGGGAACGCCATCAAGTGCTCGTTGTCACGCACCTCGCGCAGGTCGCGGCCCTTGCCACCATGCACATCGTGGTGAGCAAGCGAGTGGAGGCCGGCCACACCCTGACCACAGCGACCCGAATTGACGGCCAAGACCGCATCGACGAGGTGGCGCGCATGCTCTCGGGTGACGAGGCGGCGGACTCGGCTCGCCGGCACGCTGCAGACCTCTTGGGCGACCGCGTGGGGCGCCGATCGAAATGACGAAACGACCGTGATGCTGCGCACCCGCGCCCCGGCGATGTCGACTCGACGCAACCGATGACACACGAGGAACTCGACCGCGGGGTGAGTTCCGGAATACGACGGGACACGATCCTGGTCACGTTGTGCACCCTGCTGTCACGCGCGACGGGTTTCGGTCGAGTTGTCGCAACCGCTGCCGTGTTGGGCGTTGGTGTGCTGGGCGACGTGTATCAAACCGCCAACATGATTCCGAACCTGCTGTTCGAGCTGGTCGCTGGGGGAGTGCTGCAGGCAGTGCTACTTCCGTCGTTTGTGGCGGCTCGTCGCAAGGGCGGCAATGCCGCGCTGAGCGAGGCTACGCAGGCAACAGCGGCCGTCATAGTGGTCGGGTTAACGATCGTCGCAGTGGCCGGGGCAGCCATCTCGCCGCTCCTCGCACGACTGTTGCTGCTGACGGAACCTTCGGCGGCGCTCGCCGACCGCAAGCTCAACTTGATGGTGCCGATGGTGCTCGTGTTCGTGCCCCAGCTGGTGTGCTACGGCGTGGCGACGGTGACCAGTGCCGCATTGAACGCGAAAGGTCGTTACGTGGCGGCGGCGCTGGCCCCGGCGGTCAACAACGTGATCGTCATCGTGGCGTGTGTAGCGTTTCGTGCGACCCGTAATGGTGAGGTCGCCAACCTCGAACTCACCGACCTGCAGTTTGTCCTCATCGCCGGGGGTACCACGCTGGGTGTGGTGGCCTCCAGCCTGACACCGGCGATTGCGTTGCGCCGCGCGGGTGTGCAGTGGATGCCGCGCTGGCGGCCGGGTCACCCGGCGGTGCAGTCAATGCGCCGGTCGTTTGGTTGGGCGACGCTGTCGATAGTTGGCACCCTCGTGCCGACGACGGCGGCGCTGGCGCTCGGCAACGGTGCACCCGGCGGTGTTGCCGTATTTGTCTACGCGTTCGCTTTCTATGTGCTGCCGCACGCGCTGATTGCGGTGACGATTGCCACCACGCTCGGTCCACGCGTTGCCGATGGGTGGCAGGCCAATCGCCTCGGTGAGGTTCGGGCCGCGATTGACAATGCGATGCATGTCACGGTGCCACTGCTGGTACTGGCGGGAGTGGGTATGTTTGCGCTTGCCTGGCCGCTTACCCGGCTAGTAGCCGGCGTGGGGCAGACAGCCAGCCAAGGGCTGGCGCCAATCGCTCACACGTTGGCCGCATTTGGCCCCGGCCTTGTTGGCTACGGTCTGGCTTTCATCATGACCAGGGTGCTGTTCGCCCTTGGCGATGTGCGGCGGGCATCCATCTTGATGGTGGCCGGGGCGATCGTTGGTGTGGTGACCATGGTGATGGCCTCGGCGTGGATGGAGCCGTCCGCACGGGCTGCTGCCCTGGCCATCGGTTATGGCGCCGCGCAGACCGTCGCGGCGGTGCTGCTCACGATTCGGGTGAACCGTCTGACTGGGGCGATGGCTACCCGTCGAGTCGCTCGCCTTGCGGCCGAGTCGCTGGTTTCAGCGGCGGCGGCGGTTGCCGTCATGATGTGGATGGTCAGTCACTTCGACCCAACACGCCGCCAGGCACTGGTGGCATTCATGTTGGGTGGCACTGCCGGCGTGGCCGTGTTCGCCGCCTCACTGGCGCTATTCCGCAGTCGCGAGCTGCTGGGCAGGCGCCGCCGACAACCTGGCTGAACGGCGCCGTTCGAGCCCCTTCACGATCTGCAGGCCGCCGAGCAGGATGAGTGCGCCGCCGACTGCATCGAGGAAATAGTGGTTGGCGGTGACGACGATGGCGAACAGGGTAAGGGCCGGGTAGAGCACGGCAACCACGCGGCCGCGACGCCCACCGATCTCTTGCCAGATGACGATTGCGCACCACAGCGCCCACCCGAAGTGCAGGCTGGGCATGGCTGCATACGCATTGGCGATGGCCTTGGCAGCGCTGCTTTGGTAGTTCCAGAGGCCGCCGATCTTGTCGAGGGTGTCGACGTAGCAATCCGGCTTCTCCAAGCCGCCACCAGGGCCGATTGCGGGTATGTCGCCGCCGCACTGGAGGTACAGCCGCGGAGGGGCGAGCGGGAACGCCCAGTAGCCGATCAGCGCGAGGAAGGTGGTTGCCCCCAGCAGGTTGCGCAACCGGCGGTAGGCATCGTGGCGCTTGGCGTAGAGCCAGATCAATAAACCCGCCGTGATGATGAAGTGCAGCGTGCCGTAGTAGACGTTCATCGCCTTGATGAACCACGTGGCCCCAAGGAACGCCTGCTGAATCGCCTGCTCGTGGTAGACGAAAATCGCCTTCTCCGCCGAAACCAAGAAGTGGGCGTTGCTGTGCGCTCTGTTCTTCACACCGGCGACGTTGGCCAGGCTACGAATGGTCTGGTACACGTAGTAGAAGCCCAAGACAATGCCGACTTCGCGAAGCCATGCGTGCTTGGCTGGTTTCGAGTGGCGATGCCGGCGTGGATGTGGCGCGGCGTGCGGCGGCGCGGCAGCATCACGGTCAGCGCACGTCTCCATCCTCGCGACTCTAGAGGCTGCAGCCTCAGATGTCGGTCACGAGTTGCCAGACCGTGACACCGCCGATGTCGGTGACCTGCTCGTAGTTGTCGTGCACGAACTCGGCAACTTCCGGGAAGAGCGTCAGTGGGTAGTTGGCGTAGCCGAGGTCCGAACTGGTGGAGGTGTCCAGCACCAGTTCGGGGGGATGGGCGTGCAGATCGTCCATCATGATCCGCATCGCGCCCGGTGTGGCGAGCGCAAGGGTGACTGCCGGGTCCTCGCGGCCACCCGATCTTCCGGTCACGAAGTCGGTGTGCACCAATGCGCCGGCCGGAAGCCGTTCGGCCTTTACCAGTACTTCAGGGAACGAACCCCAAATGAAAACGCGCTGGTCAGGCTTGGTGTGGTCGTTCACGTACACGGCCAGGTCTGCCGGGTCAGGGCGATGGTGAAACGAGCCGGGGACAAAGAGCAGCGCGAAGGCGACAGCCGCGGGGAGTGCCACCCCAACGATTGCCAGCCGGCGAGCTCGCCCGGCCAGCGACACGACGAGAGGCGTCGTGAGAACGACCAGCGGGGGAAGCACCTGCAGCCAGTAGTGGCCGAAGAAGCGGAAACCGGCAGCGACAGCAGCGAAGCCGGAAAGCAGCCACAGCCACAGGTCGCGATCGGCGCGACCGATGGCACGCAGTGGGTTGCGCGTGCGCAACGTGATCCACAGACACACGGCCATCGTGATGTGAAAACCAATGAACGCGGCACTGGAGGCCAGCCCCCGTAGGACTGAAATTCCGACGCCAGCGGTAGCTAACACGAACCCAGGGCTATTCATGAAGTTCCACTCCCAGTAGGCGCCAAACGGTGCATAGAGAGCGACGGTCGAGACGGTGGCTGCGGCGCCGGCTGCGAGGAGACCCACGTTACGCCAGCGGCCGACGCGCCATGCGCTGTAGAGCGCTGCGGGTAGTGCCAGCACCCAGCTCTGGCGGGTAAGGAGTGCGAGGCCGAACGCGACGCCAGCAGCGAGCCCCCAGAACCACTGCGGACGCCGGCTCCACAGCAGCGCAGCGGCGCCGGGAACTAGCGCGAAGTGGGCGTAGTTGGCGCCGCCGGCGTCGGCGGGGAAGAGCGCCATCGCGCCCGTGACGAACAGGGTGCCAGCCCACGCGGCATGGGCGTTGGTGCCCCAGCGACGCTTTGCCTCGTGCGCCATGAGCAGCCCGCCAAGCGCGAGAAAGATGGTGACCAGGACACGCATGGGGCGTACGTCGGTGCTGTCTGTCAAGCAGAACGACGCCGCGAAGGCCAGCGGAGGCAGAGGAGGCTTACGATCGAAGATGTCGCGATAGAGGGTGCCGCCCGAACGTACGACCAGACCTTGCACGCCGATTGCTGCTTCGTCGGCGTCGAACAATCGGGTCACGAGTGTCGGCAGCCGTAGCACAATGGCCAACGCCACGACCCACGCGTAGGGTCGCTCAACGATTCGTTGCCCAATGCGTGTCACGGGCGACGAGGCTAACCCGCACGCTCTCGCGCTGCCGGCCGACGCGCGTACTCTTCGGGAATGCCTGATGTCCGCGGGGTGCTCTTCGACTTTGGCAGCACGCTGTTTGCTCATGCGCCGCTCGCCGAGACAATTGCTGCGACGTCCCATCAGCTGGGCGATCCTCGATCCGCCGATTGGGCCAAGGCCTTGGCGGTGCGGGTGGAGGCGGCAGCGCACACCGTTGAGGAAATGCGCCACCCTCGCGACTTCGACTCGGATGTCTGGTATGCGCGGTGGCATGTGCTGTACGCGCTGGCTGACGACGAGGTGCCCGGGCTTGGGGCTGCGATCTACGAGGCGATGCACGATCCGCTGCAGTGGCGGCCGTACGCGACAGCTGCCGAGACCGTGGCCAGAATCCATGCAGCCGGCGTGCCCATAGCCATCGTCTCCAACACGGGGTGGGACGTGCGCACAGTGTTCGTGGCGCACCACCTCGATCGGTTGGTGAGCGCGTACGTGCTGTCGTATGAGATCGGCAACGTGAAACCTGCGAGAGCGATATTCGACGCCGCTTGTGACGCACTGGGTGTGCCGGCGACCGATTGTCTGATGGTGGGCGACGATGCGCGCGTCGATTCCGGAGCGGTCGCGGCTGGGCTACGAGTGCTGCTCCTGCCCGCTTTGACGCCCGGTAGCGACAACGGCGTGGACGCCGCAGCGCGAATAGTGACGGGAGTCTGAGCGAGCATCCGCGCGCGTCCCCGCGAACGGGGTACAATGCTTTCCCGTTGTCAGTTCACTGAGACGGAGGTCGTCAGCAATGCCGAAGCACATTTTCGTGACCGGAGGCGTTGCCAGCTCCCTCGGTAAGGGTCTTACCGCATCCTCGCTGGGCCGCCTGCTGAAAATGCGTGGCCTGCGGGTCACCATGCAAAAGCTGGATCCGTACATCAATGTTGATCCGGGCACCATGAACCCGTTCGAGCACGGCGAGGTTTTCGTGACCGATGATGGTGGTGAAACCGACCTCGATCTGGGTCACTACGAGCGTTTCATCGACGAGCCGCTGACGCGCAACTCCAACGCAACCACCGGCAGCATCTACCAGGCGGTGCTGGCGGCCGAGCGCCGTGGTGACTACCTGGGCAAGACCGTGCAGGTCATCCCGCACATCACTGACGAGATCAAGAAGCGCATCACACGTCTGGCCACCGACGACGTCGATGTGGTGATCACCGAGGTCGGTGGCACCGTCGGCGACATTGAGATTCTTCCGTTCCTGGAAGCGTTGCGCCAGTTCCGCACCGACGTTGGTCGCGACAACATCTGCTACATCCACGTCACCTTGGTGCCGTTCATCGGACCGGCAGGCGAGCAGAAGACAAAGCCCACCCAGCACTCGGTCACCGAGTTGCGCAGCCGTGGAATCCAGCCCGACATCATCGTGTGCCGCAGTGAGGCGCCGCTCAGTGACAACCTCAAGCGCAAGATCTCCAACCTGTGCAACGTCGACGAGCGGGCCGTTGTCAATGCGGCCGATGTCCGCAACATCTATGAGTTGCCGCTGATTCTGCACGATGAGGGCTTGGACACCGTCGTCCTCGAACGGCTGCGGCTGGACGCGCCGATCGACCTCACTCCCTGGCACGACATGGTCACCAAGGTGGAGGCGGCCACTCAGCCGGTGAAGATCGGTTTGATCGGTAAGTACGTCGACTATCAGGACGCCTACCTGTCTGTGGTCGAAAGCCTGAAGCACGCGGGCTTCCACCACGGCGCCAAGGTGGAGATCGACTGGATCCAGGCCGAGGAAGTCGAGGGTCTGCTCGTCGCTGGCCGCCTCGCAGATCTTGACGGCATTGTCATCCCCGGTGGCTTCGGTGATCGCGGTTTCGAAGGCAAGATCGCCGCTGCCGGCTACGCCCGCGAGCACGACATTCCGTGCCTTGGGCTGTGTCTTGGCCTCCAAGCGATGACCATCGACTTTGCTCGCAACGTGATGGGGCTCACCGATGCAAACAGCACGGAGATGAACCCCGACACCGCCTACCCGATCATCGACCTGATGCACGACCAGCGTGACGTCAGCGACAAGGGCGGCACGCAGCGCCTGGGCGCCTACTACGCCATCCTCGAGCCCGACAGCCGGGTCCATAGGGCCTACGGCGAGCCCGTCGTCAGCGAACGCCACCGTCACCGCTACGAGCTGAACGCGCAATGGAAACCACGCCTGGAAGCCGCTGGTTTGCGGTGTACCGGGCTGTCGCCGGACCGTCGGCTGGTCGAGTTCATCGAGATGGCGGACCATCCGTTCTGGGTCGCCACGCAGGCACACCCTGAGTTCAAGAGTCGGCCCGACCGGCCGCATCCGCTGTTTCGCGAGTTGGTCTCGCACGCATTGGCCCGTCATCAGGTCGGCGCCCCTTCGCTGCGAGTGATCGACGATCAGTCGGTGGCCTGAGCCGGTGTCAGGCTTTCGCCACCTCGGCGACCGGCTGGTGCATCAGGGTCACATCTGGCACGTTGCGGTAGCGGACTATGAATCGCCCGAAGGCGACACGTTTCAGCGCGACATAGTGCGCTCGCCGGGTGCAGTTGCGGCCGTGCCGCTACGGATCGGCGCCGACGGAGTGGCGCGTGTGGTGCTGGTGAGCCAGTACCGGCCGCCGTTCGACGACTATGTCCTGGAGGTGCCCGCAGGAATGCGTGACGTTCCAGGTGAGGCGACTGAAGTAACTGCGGCGCGCGAGTTGGTCGAAGAGGTTGGGCTGCAGCCGGGCAACCTGGAGCACCTCATCGACATGTACCCGTCGGCGGGCATGACCGACTCGGTCCTCACGCTCTACCTTGCCACCGATCTCACGGAGGTGCCGCGCGAGACGCACGGCCCCGAGGAGGCCCACATGGAGGTGCTGGAGCTTCCGCTCGCCGAGGCGGTCGAGATGGTGGTGCGCGGCGAGATCCACGACGCGAAGACCGTCATTGGTCTCCTCCTGGTGGAGCGGCGTCTGCGGACTCGCGGGCGCGGGTGATTGCGCTCCTTCCCATCGAGGTGGAGGAGTTTCTCTCGTGGATGGCCAGCGAGCGTGGCCGGTCGCGCAACACGCTGGCCGCCTATCGTCGCGACCTGACCGGGTACTGCGAGTGGCTTGGGGTGCAACACGCGTCGTTGCTGACAGTTGATCGCGCGCAGTTGGACCAGTTCGTGCAGGCTCGGCGTGCAGGTGGCTCCGCACCGTCGAGTGTTGCTCGGCAACTTGCGGCGATTCGTATGTTGCATCGGTTCATGGCTGAGGAAGCGGTTCGCCCGGACGACCCGTCGGCCGACGTCGAAGGGGTGCGCGTGCCCGCGGGCATTCCCCACCCGCTCAGCGAGGCCGAGGTGGCGGCACTGCTAGCGGCCGTCGTGGCCACTGACCCGGCGGCGCTGCGTGACCGGGCGCTGCTGGAGTTCTTGTATGCAACGGGTGCTCGCATCAGCGAGGCGTGCGACCTGTCGTTGGGTGACCTTGATCGCGACAACCGGTTGGTGCGGCTGTTTGGCAAGGGCGCCAAGGAGCGGATCGTTCCCTTCGGCCGTGCTGCGGCCGCATCGATGGACGAGTGGCTGGTGTCTGGCCGCGAGTACCTTGAGCCCGCCCGGTGGGCGCGGCGCGGCGACCAGGAGGCGGTGTTCCTGAACACTCGCGGGTCACGCATCTCACGGCAGGCGGCGTGGGCAATCGTGAAGAAGTACGGCGAGCGCGTCGGGTTGGCCGACAAGCTGTCGCCGCACGTGTTGCGGCACTCGTGCGCCACCCATCTGCTGGACCATGGAGCCGACCTTCGTATCGTGCAGGAGATGTTGGGCCACGCCTCGATCTCGACGACGCAGGTGTACACGAAGGTCAGTCAGGAACGCCTATGGCAGGTGTACCGCCAGGCCCACCCGCGAGCGGAGCAGCGATGACGTCGGTGGTGCACCTGGCGCGGCGATTTCTCACCTCGCTGTCGCGCCAGCCGCCGCCAGCCACCGACACGGCCTGGGCCATCAAGTATCTGCTGCCTGCCGAGGCTGAGCTGTGGCAGCGGATGACCGTGCAGGACCGGCGCCACTCGATCCTGGTGGCGCGCCGTTTCGTGGAGTTCGCCCGTCACGCGAACCGGGCCGAAGTCGCTGGAGCGCTACTGCACGACGTCGGCAAGTTGGCCAGCGGGCTGGGCACGTTCAGTCGCGTGTTGGCGACGTTGGTGGGGCCTCGTACGGACAGATTCCAGAAGTACCACGAGCATGAACGGCTGGGAGCCGAGTTGTTGGTGACAGCGGGTTCGCCGTCGGTCACCACGGAGTTGGTGCAGGGCCGCGGCCCCCGCTCGCCCGAGTTGCTTCGCGCCGACACCATCTAGCTCGCCGGCACCTTCACGTGTCGCCAACCCGTCGCGGCCGTGACCTCCAAGATTGGTGGTGGCATACGCGACAAGTTGGGGGTGTTGGAGGGCGGGCGTAGCTGTCTGTCGCCAACCCGTCGCGGCGGTGACCTCCGAGATTGGTGGTGGCATACGCGACAGGTTGGAGGTGGTGGCGCCGGTGAGAGTCGTTGCGTACGGGGTCAGCTGGGCAGCATGCCGACAGCGGCCTGGGCCCGTGCCAGCGTGACCGAGGCAACCTCGCGTGCCTTGCCGGCGCCCTTGCGCAGTAATGACTGCAGTTCGCCGTGGTCGGTCATCAGTTCGCGATAGCGGGCTTGGATTGGGGCGAGCAATTCGATGACCGCTTCGCCGGCAGCGGTCTTCAACGTGCCGTACTGGGTGTATCCGCGGGCCAGCGTTTCGGGGGTTTCACCGGTGCACGCAGCCAGAATTTCGAGCAGGTTACTGATGCCCGGCTTCTCTGCCCGATCGAAACGAACTTCGTTGTCGCTGTCGGTCACCGCTCGCTTGAACTTCTTCAGGATCGCCGCTGGCTCGTCGAGCAGGTAGACCACGCCGCTGTCGGCGGTGGACGACTTGCTCATCTTCGAGGTGGGGTCCTGCAGGTCCATCAAACGGGCGCCGGCCTTGGGGGTGACAGCCTTGGGCAGTACAAAGGTCTCGCCGAAGCGATGGTTGAAGCGGATGGCGATGTCGCGGGTGATCTCGATGTGCTGGCGCTGATCGTCGCCGACGGGTACCTCGTCGGTGTCGTAGAGCAGGATGTCGGCAGCTTGCAGCGCGGGGTACGTGAACAGACCGGCGGAGATGAACTCGGCTTCCCGCTTCGCCGATTTGTCTTTGAACTGGGTCATCCGGCTGAGTTCGCCGAAGCTGACGGTGCACTCCATCATCCAGGCCAATTGGCTGTGCTCGGTGACATGGCTCTGGATGAACACGGTTGCCACGTCGGGGTCGAGGCCGACGGCGAAGAGCATCGCGGCCAGCTGCAACGTCGATGCGCCCAACGTGTCGGGCGCTTCGGTGATGGTGAGCGCATGGAGGTCGACAACGCCGTGGAACGCATCGGTTTCGTGCTGCCCCGACACCCAGTTGCGCAGCGCACCCAGGTAATTGCCGAGATGTACGTCGCCAGTTGGCTGGATGCAGGAAAGCACGCGTGTCACGGCCGGGAGACTACCTGCGAGTCGTGGCTCCACAGGGCTGAAATCGGAGCTGCCACCGTGCGATCTTGAAAGTAGGGAAGTGGATTTGCCGGCCGCCCACGGCCCTACGACGAGCGGTGACGGAAGATCCCTTTTGGTCGACGTACACAGCCGCCGTCAACCGCTGCAGCCATTCCGGACGGGAGGGGTGGGCAACGGGTACGATCGACCCTCATGGCTGTTGACGTCTCTACCTCTGTGTACGAGGGGCCGTTCGACCTGCTGTTGCACCTGATCCTGAAGGAGCAGGTGGACATTTACGAGGTCAATCTCAGCCACATTGTGGATGCGTACCTCCAGGAGATCGAGCGGCTGCAGCACCTCGACCTCGACCTGGCCACGGAGTTCCTGCTGATTGCCTCCACCTTGGTGGAGTTGAAGGCCCGTCGGCTGCTGCCCGGCCGCGACGACATCGACATCGATGACGAGCTGGCACTGTGGGAAGAGCGCGACCTGCTGCTGGCACGTCTGCTGGAATGCAAGACGTTCAAGGACGTCGCCAGCGTGTTCAGCAGACTGGCCGACGATGCCGACCACTCGTTCCCGCGGGCCGTTGGCGCAGACGAACGCTTCGCCGAGCTGATGCCCGACCTGATGGAGGGTGTCACCCCTGGGCGTCTGCTTCGTGCCTACATGAAGGCCATTACGCCCAGGGTGGTGCCCCGCATCGACCTGTTCCACGTGGCGCCCATTCGGGCCAATGTCTCCGATGCGTTGGCCGAGCTGGTCGACGAGCTGCCGCGAGTTGGCCGCATGTCGTTTCGTCGCCTGACCAGCGGATTGGTCGAGAGGCTGGAAGTCATCGTGCGCTTCCTCGCGTTGCTGGAACTGTTCAAACAAGGGCTCGTCGAGCTGGAGCAGAGCGAACGCTTCGGCGACATCGAAGTGGTGTGGACCGGCGGCGAACGCCTACTCGACGATCTCAGCGTCGACGACTATGAAGGCTGAACGACAAAGGATGAGCAACTGATCGTGCCCGACCAGTCCAACCCACTTGACGCAGAGACCATGCGCGCGATCGAGGCGATCGTTATGGTCGCCGTCGAGCCTGTGCCGACGGCGCTGTTGGCGCAGTTGCTGGAGCAGCCGACCATCGTGATCGACCGGTTGTGCGGCGAATTGGCCGACGCCTACGCCGAGGCTGGGCACGGCTTTCAGCTGACGAAGGTGGCCGGCGGCTACCGCTACCAAACCCACGCCGACCTGTCGCCGTACGTCGAGCGCTTTCTTCTGGACGGGCAGCGGGCCCGCATGAGCGGCGCCGCCCTGGAAACATTGGCGATCATTGCGTACAAGCAGCCGCTCTCGCGGGCGCAGGTTGCCAGTATCCGCGGCGTCGACCCCGACGGTGTCATCCGCACACTGCAGGCTCGCGGGTACGTCACCGAAGTCGGTCGGGACAGCGGGCCGGGCCAGGCCATTCTGTTCGGCACCACTGCCTCGTTTCTGGAGAAGCTGGGCGTCAACTCGCTCGCCGACCTACCGCCGATTGTGGAGTTCGTGCCCGGCGCCGACGTAGTGGAAGCCCTTGAGCACGGCTTACGCATCGACCCTGGGACAGATGCCCGTGGCTGACCCGACCGAGAGCGACGTTGACCACAACGACGATGACCTCGACGCGGGATTCGACGCCGACCTCAACGATGGCGCCGACTTTGACGATGATGATGACTTTCAGCTGAATCGGACTGCTCGCGACCCGAACCGTCCTGTCGAGCCGCCGCTGTGGGAGCAGATGGCAGCTCAGTCGGCGGAACTGCCGCAGGGCGAACGACTGCAGAAGGTACTGGCGGTACGCGGTTGGGGAAGCCGACGCGTCTGCGAGGACATGATCTCTGACAGCCGCGTCATGGTGAATGGCGTCGTGGCCGTGCTCGGCCGCCGCGTCGACACCGACCACGACCTGGTTGAGGTTGATGGTGTGCCGATCGGCGTCAAGCCCGGCCTGGTGTACTACCTGCTCAACAAGCCTGACGGTGTGGTGACCACCGCCCACGATCCGCAGGGCCGGCCGACAGTGGTGGAGATGGTGCCCGCCGAACCGCGGGTGTACCCGGTGGGCCGGCTGGACTTTGCCACCGAAGGGCTGCTGCTGCTCACCAACGACGGCGACTTGGCCCACCGGCTGGCGCACCCGAGCCACGGCGTGGAGAAGGAGTACCTGGCGGAGGTGAGTGGTGCGCCCGGCGGGGGAGCCCTGCGCCGCCTGCGCGATGGCGTGGAGCTGGACGACGGCATGACCGCCCCGGCCAAAGTCTCCCAGCCCAGCCCGGGCGTGCTGCGGCTCACCATCCACGAAGGTCGCAACCGCCAGATCCGTCGGATGTGTGAGGCCGTTGGCCATCCGGTGAACCGGCTGGTACGCGTCCGTATCGGCCCACTGCGCGACCCTGCGCTGAAACCGGGCGAGTGGCGCGAGCTGACCCAGGCCGAGGTTCGCAGCCTGGTGGAGTCGGCGGCGGGCGACACCCGGCCGATACGCTAAGTGGTCGTGTCAGCGGCTCGACGGGCAAACATCGCAGGTCTCGGCCTCATCGGTGGTTCCATTGCGCGCGCCCTCACCGAACGCGGGTGGACAGTCAGCGGCGACGACCACGATCCAGAGCGTTGCGCGCGCGCGCTGGAGACGGGGGCGGTCAGCGCAATCGGCCTGGATGCCGACGCCGAAGTCACCTTTGTTGCTACCCCGGTGTTGACGCTTGTCGACCAGGTCAAGCGTGCCCTTGCCGAGACAAATGGCCTGGTCACCGATGTCGGCAGCGTCAAAGGCGCGCTCGCGGCAAGCATCGACGACGCCCGGTTTGTGGGCGGCCATCCCATGGCCGGCAGCGAGTTGGAAGGCCTCGATGGCGCCGATGGCAGCATGTTCGAGGGCGCTGTCTGGGTGCTGACGCCAACTGCCGCTACCGCCGACAGTACGTTCAGCGCAGTCGCCTCCATCGTTGCCGACCTTGGCGCCGACGTGCTGGCGCTGCCCGCCGACCGCCACGACCAGGTGGTGGCAGTGATCAGCCACGTGCCACACCTTGCCGCCGCCACGCTGATGGGGCTGGCCAGCGACCGTGGCGAGGAGCACGCAGCGCTCCTGCGGCTGGCCGCCGGTGGGTTTCGCGACATGACTCGTATTGCGAGCGGCCACCCGGCAATCTGGCTGGACATCTGCGCCGAGAACCGCACCGCCATCCTGTCGGCGCTCGACGGGCTGATCGAGGGGCTGCAGGGCATGCGCGGCGTGGTCGAGACCGACGATCGAGTCGGCCTGCACGACCGCCTCACCAAGGCGCGTGACGCCCGTGCAAACCTGCCCACCCGCGCCAACCAGCCCGGCGAATTCGCCGAAATGCGCATCCCCATCCCCGACCGTCCTGGTGCCGCCGCCGAGGTGTTCACACTGGCCGCCGAACTGGGGGTCAACCTCTACAGCTTCGAGGTGGTGCACAGCGCCGAAGGCAACCGCGGCGTCGCCGTCGTACTGGTGGATTCGACCCTCGCCGACATGTACCGTGGCGGCCTGTTGGCCCGCGGGTACCGCCCTGCAGTGCAGCGGTTGAGCTGAGGGACACATGGACGTCTACCGCGTGGCCCCGCTCAGTGCCCCCATTGATGCAGTCATCGAAGTGCCCGGCTCGAAGAGCGTTGCCAACCGCGCGCTGGTGTGCGCGGCGCTTGCCAGCGGCGAGACGGTGCTGCGTGGCGTTCCCGATGGTGACGACACCGAGGCGATGCTGGACTGCCTGCGTGCCCTTGGCCTGGAAGCCGAGCGTGCGGGTGACGACGTGCGAGTTGCCGGCGGGGTTGCGCTGTTCAAGCGTGGTCCGGTCACGCTGCCGGCCAGGTTGGCGGGCACCACGTCTCGGTTCGTGACGGCACTGGCAACCCTTGGACCCGGGCCGTACACCATCGATGGGTTGCCGCCGCTGCGCACGCGGCCGATGGCGCCGCTGCATGACGCACTCGTCTCACTGGGTGTGCACGTGCAGCCCACCGAGAGCTGGGGCCACCTGCCGGTCACCGTGCAGGGCCCAGTGGATGTCACGCTGGATGAAGTATCGCTGCGCGGCGATGTCAGCAGCCAGTACCTCACAGCGTTGATGCTGATTGCGCCGTACTTCCCCAACGGGCTGCGCTTCGTGCTCACCACCCCGCTCGTCTCGCGGCCGTACATCCGCATTACTGCTGCGGTGATGGCTGCGTTCGGAGTGCACGGTGTGGAGTTGGGTGACCGCATCATCACGGTCCCCGCCGGTCGCTACCAGCCTCGAGACTTTGTCATTGAGCCTGATGCCAGCTCAGCCAGCTATCCCCTGGCTGCGGCCGCCATTTGCGGAGGCAGAGTACGGGTGCCCGGCCTGACGCGCAATTCGCTGCAGGGCGACGCAGCATTCTGTCATGTGCTGGCGCGGATGGGCTGCGAGGTGGTGCAGGACGAGTCGGGTACCACCGTCAGCCGCGTTGGTGAGCTCAACGGCATCGCCATCAACATGGTCGATCTTTCAGATCTGGTGCCCACGCTTGCTGTGGTGGCTGCCTTCGCAAATAGCAAGACCGACATTCACGGCGTCGGCTTCATCCGCAACAAGGAAAGCGACCGACTCACCGACCTCTGCGATGAGCTGCGCGTCGCCGGTATCGACGCCGTCGACAACCCGGATGGTCTGATCGTGCAACCGAGCATCGCTCACACGGCAACGCTGGGCACCCACCATGACCATCGGCTGGCGATGGCATTCGCTCTGCTCGGGCTCGGTGCCAGCGGCATCATCATTGAGGATCCCGATGTCGTGAGCAAGAGCTGGCCAGACTTCTGGACGATGATCGAGAGCCTGCGATGACCGAACGAAGCTCGGTCGATGTGGCGGCCTTCGACGTCGACGGCACACTGACTATTCGTGACTGTGTTGGGCCCTTCCTGCTGCGCGTGGGTGGTTGGCGAGGGATGACGCGGGCCGTGCTGCATCAGCCCGGCGCCGCACTTGGTGCAGGGGTGCGTCGCGACCGTGACCGTCTCAAGGAGCTGTTGGTGGGCGGGGTGCTGCGCGGGCGCAAGGTGGCGCAAGTGGAGGCGCTGGGCGAGGAGTTCGCACAGCACGTCGAGGCCGACTGGCTGCGCGCCGACACGCTCGAGCGCCTCCGTTGGCATCAGCGAGCGGGGCACCGGATCGTGCTCGTCTCGGCGTCGTTGGGGCCGTACCTGCGGCCGCTGGGCCGCCGATTGGGCGTGGACGATGTGCTGTGCGCCGAACCGTTGCAGGTGGGCGACGAGTTCGCCGACGGCCTTGACGGAGCGAACTGTCGTGCCCAGGAGAAGGTTCGTCGGCTCGACGCGTGGCTGGCCGACCGCCGGTGGGAAGACGCAACGGTGTGGGCGTACGGCAATAGCGCGGGCGACCGCGAACTGTTGGCGCGCGCTGACCATCCATTGCTCGTGAAAAACACGCTGGTTTCCGCCGTGCCAGCAGGGTTCGAATCATGCTGAAGGCAATCATCCGCGAAGCGCGGCCCAAGCAGTGGACCAAGAACGTGCTGGTTTTCGCCGCCCCCGGTGCAGCGGGCGTGTTGGACAACTGGTCGTCGCTGTGGAAGACCGTGCTGGCGTTCGTGGTCTTCTGCCTGGCCAGTAGTGGCACGTACTACTGGAACGACATCCACGATGTGGCCGCCGACCAGCAGCACCCGACCAAACGCAATCGCCCGATCGCGAGCGGCGCGTTGCCGTTGGGTGTCGCTCGCGCAGTTGGGACGTTGTTGCTCGTCGGTGGTGTCGGGCTGGCGTTCGCCCTCAGTTGGAAACTTGGTTTGGTGATCACCGGGTACGTGTTGCTCACCACCACCTATAGCACCGTGCTGAAACACGTGGCGGTCGTCGACCTGGTGGCCGTCGCTGCTGGTTTCGTGCTGCGCGCCATCGCTGGCGCCGTCGTCACTGACGTACGGATGAGCACCTGGTTCGTGCTGTGCACATCGTTTGGCTCGTTGTTCATCGTCACCGGTAAGCGCTTCGCCGAGCTGCGCGAGTTCGGCGATGGTGGCGGCACCCGCGCCACACTCGACGAGTACACGCTGCCGTTTCTTCAGACAGTGCTGTCGGTCAGTGTCGGCGCGACGCTGGTGACGTATTGCATCTGGGCGTTCGAGGTGCGCGAGATCTCCGGCAGCTCATGGCCCTTCTACGAGCTCTCGATCGTGCCAATGCTGACGGCGCTGTTGCGCTACACCCTGATCCTTGAGCAGGGGCATGGCGCGGCGCCGGAGGAGATCTTCGCGGCCGACCGGACGTTGCAGATTTTGGGTGTCGTGTGGGCGATCGTTTTCGGACTTGGGGTGTACGTAGGGTGAGCTGCATGCGATCGTTTGACGAGGCGTTGGAAGCGGTGGAGCAGGTGGACGGGTGGATGAGCCCGGACCAGGCGCAGCGGCTGTATAACGCTGCTGCCGCCACTCATCAGGGCGAGATAATTGTTGAAATCGGCAGCTTCCGCGGTCGCAGCACCATCGTGCTCGCCAGTGCGGCGCCGCCAGGAGTGCACATCGTCGCCATCGACCCGCACGCGGGCAACGATCGCGGGCCACAGGAGATCGACGGTTTCGAAGCAGCGGCCGCGACCGACCACGACCTGTTCAACGCCAACCTTGCCGCCGCCGGCGTGGCGGAACGAGTGCACCACATTCGATCGTTCAGCGATGTCGCCCACGACGAGGTAGTCGGCGAGCTGGCCGTGCTGTATGTGGACGGCGCACACCGCTATGCGCCGGCGCGCAGCGACATTCGCGAGTGGAGCGCACGGGTGGCCCCCGGTGGCACCCTGCTGATTCACGATTCGTTTTCGTCCGTCGGTGTCACGCTGGCGATCGTGCGTGAGCTGATGTTCGGTAGTCGCTGGCGCTACATCGGCCGCGCTCGTTCGCTCACCGAATACCGTGCCGACCTCGATGGCACCTGGCGCAGCCGCGTCGGCAACGCGGGCCGTCAGCTGCTGCAGCTGCCGTGGTTCGTGAAGAACCTGCTGATCAAGGTGCTGCTCACCCTCAAGCTCGGTGGCGTGCTGAAGAAGCTCACCGGTCGCGACCCGGAATGGCCGTACTGATGAACGGCGCGGTCTGATGGCGTCGCGGCGTCGGTCACTGACCGGCTGGGGGCTCACTAACGCCACCGTTGCAGACGTCCTCGAGGTGCCGAACCACGAGGTACCGGCAGCCCTGAAGGGGGTCGGCGACCGCGGCGCACTGGTACGCGGGCTGGGGCGAAGCTACGGCGACGCTGCCCAGAACGCGGGCGGACTAGTGCTGCGCCTTCTCGGCGCCGCCCACCAGGCGGTGGTGGATGCAGCGCGAGGCACCGTCACAGTGCCGGCCGGCGTCAGCATCGACGAACTGCTCAGGGTCATCGTGCCCCGTGGGTTCTTTGTGCCGGTCTCGCCCGGCACTCGGTTCGTCACCATCGGCGGCGCAATCGCCAGCGACATCCACGGTAAGAATCACCATGGCGAGGGATCGTTCGGCAACCACGTCGAGTCGCTGACAATGTTGTTGGCCGACGGGTCGCAGGTGGTTGCTGGGCCGCAACAGAGGCCCGAGCTGTTCTGGGCCACTGTCGGTGGCATGGGCCTGACCGGTGTCATCCTCGATGCAACGATTCGATTGATCCCGATCGAGACCAGCCGCATGACGGTGGATACCACCCGTATCCCAGACCTCGACACCCTGCTGGCGGCGATGATCGAGGGCGACGATGGCTACCGTTACAGCGTTGCCTGGATCGACCCGCAGGCGACGGGTCGCTCACTGGGCCGCAGCGTTCTGGGCCGTGGGGACCACGCCCGCCTCGATCAGTTGGGGCCGAAGGAGCTGATCGATCCGCTGGTGTACAACGCCAAGCAGATGGTCTCGATCCCGCCCTTGGTGCCGCCGATGGGGGTCATCAACCATGCCACCGTCGCCGCCTTCAACGAGATGTGGTATCGCAAAGCGCCCCGTCACCGTGAGGGCGAGATGCAGAGCATTGCCACGTTCTTTCACCCGCTGGACATGGTCGGCCGCTGGAACCGCATCTATGGCACTCGGGGCATGCTGCAGTACCAGGTGGTGGTGCCGTTTGGCGCAGAGGAAACAATGCGCACTGTGATTGAGCGATTCGCCGCCAGCGGTACGGCTAGCTTCCTCGCCGTCCTCAAGCGGTTCGGCCCGGGCAGCCTTGCCCCGCTCAGCTTCCCTGCACCGGGTTGGACGCTCACGCTGGATGTGCCGGCAGGCACCGCTGGTCTCGGCGAGCTGCTGCACAGCCTTGACCGGTTGGTACTGGATGCGGGCGGGCGTCATTACTTCGCCAAAGACTCGGTGACCACCCCCGACGCGGTCCGCCGGGGTTACCCGCGCCTCGACGAGTGGAAAGCGATTCGCAATTCTGTCGACCCCTCCGGTATGTGGCAAAGCGACCTCTCCCGCCGACTCGGCCTCACCGACTGAAAGAGAACCTCATGGACAACGCACTCGGCGAACCTCAGACAATTCTGCTGTTGGGCGGTACCAGCGACATTGGCCTCGCGATTGTGCGTGAGCTGCTCAGCACCACCGCACGAACTGTCGTGCTTGCCTGCCGGAACATGGAGAAGGGCGACGCGGCTGCTGCTGGCCTTCGTCACGGCGGCTTGACGGTCGACGTCATGCACTTCGACGGTGCGGCCACCGAGACTCACGAGGCGTTCATCGCTGAGGTCGCCGGACGCCACGGCGACATTGACCTGGCCATCGTGGCCTTTGCCCAGCTGGGCGACGGTGAGGCCACCTCGAAAGACGTCGCGGGCGCAGCGGCGCTGACACATGTGAACTTCACCGGCGCCATCACCTCGACGATTGCCGTTGCCAACCGGCTGCGGTCGCAGGGCCACGGCGGCATCGTGGTGCTCAGCAGCGTTGCCGGCGAGCGGGTCCGCAAGGCCAATGCCGTCTATGGCGCGACCAAAGCCGGGTTCGACGGGTTTGCCCAGGGACTTGGCGACGAGCTGGCCGGAGAAGGTGTGCACGTGTTGGTGGTTCGCCCGGGTTTCGTCCACTCGGCGATGACTGCGGGCGCGAAGCCGGCTCCGTTTGCCACGACACCCGAGAAGGTTGCCGAGTTGACGGTCAAGGGCTTGCGGAGTGGGCGCCGCACCGTTTGGGCGCCGGGCATCTTGCGCTTTGTTTTCATGACGCTGCGCCACACGCCTGGCCCCGTCTGGCGCCGCCTACCGCTCGGCTGAACGGCGCAGCCAGTCCAGGGCGCCCCGCTGAGCATTGTGCATTGTGCATTGCTCGTTGCTCACGTTTGTCCGTTTGTCACGTTCGTCCGCCCAAGGGCGGGTGAACCTGTCGTTTCCGGCACCCTTACTCGCCCTTGGGCGGCGGAGGGTGACGGCCAGAGCGGGGCTTGTTGGGGCGGCGCCTGTGGGAGCGTGCTCGGCCATCTACCTGCTGGTGAGGCTGGAATAGTGAGGGCCGCTAGGGCTGGTCGCCGTTGGCGATGCGCTTGGCCAGCTCGCGTTCGAAGTCGGCGCGGCGGTCGGCGCCGATTCCAATGCCGGCGGGGCTGACACCATCGCCAGTGTCGCAGCGCTGGTACAGCAGGACCAGAGCGTTCTCGTAGTTACCGACGAGGCAGAACTTGTCAGCCACGACCTGGTTGGGTGCCTCGCTGCCACGGTTGCTGGATGCGTTGGGCTCGTACCAACCCGTCCAGAAATTGGTCAGGATCAACCAATCCGCGCTGGCGACATCGTCGGCCAGTCTGGACCCTTCCTGGTCGGCGAGGCCCGGGTCCATCTCGATATAGAAGGTGGCGGGCGTCAGCTCGGGGAACAGGTAGTAGAACGCGGCGTCGCTGTAGATCGTGCGGCTGAGGTCCGCCGGGCCGACCAGCAGCCGATCATCCGCCTGCGAGAGCCGGTCGAGGTCGTCGATCGCAGCCTGGCTGGACGTTTGTAGTGCCTGATTGCCGAAGTAGAAGCTGCGATCGCCGCGGGTGACCTCGTAGCCGCCGGGCTTGTTGCCCACGCTGACGCGGCTCTGCACCAGGTAGTACCGGTAGGTGAAGAACGGGTTGACGACCAGCAGGGTCGCAGCCATTGCAGCGGCGGCCACCAGCGCTGCATGGCGGGTGAACCGGGGTGCGGCTCGCGGCAGCAGCTCGACGAACAGGCAGGGGAGGAGCGCAAACGACACGCACGAACCCCATGCCAGGTGCGTGCTGTCCGGGCGCTGCAGGGCTTGCGGCAGCATGCCGAGACCGAACAGGGAGGCGCCGAGCAGAACAACGTGCCGATTGCTGGCACCGCCCGTCGAGCGGTAGAGACGAAAGGTGACAATTGGGACTCCGATGGCCACGATGATGACAACGAAGAACCACAGGAACAGCTGATGGTTTGCGGACAGGGCTGGAATGCGCCACCAGGGCGCGTCGAGTGGGCCTTCGGCGACTGCCTGCAGCGCGCCATCCATGTGGCCAAAGCTGGGTGGCCGCGGTAGCTCGCGGCCAGGTCGCAGATCGAACACCGGCTGCAGGAACATGCCGCGCACGCTGGGGCCAATACCGGCCACGACCAGGTGCATCATGAATGGCACGAGGCCGATGGCCAGGCCGCCCAGCGCCAGCTTCCACGTACGGTCGGTGCGGCCTCGCCACAGCAGCCAGCAGTGCGCCAAGCCCAGGGCCAGAACCAGATCCGGGCGGTAGCCGAGCGCGAGACCCAACAACAGGCCGGCGACAATGAGCGCCAATTGTCGGCTGCGCCCGCCGGTGTGAAGGGCGCGAAGGCCGAACACGATGCTCCACAGGCCAAGGGCCACGCCTCCCTCCCAGGCGAGGGCGGAGAGGCCGATTGGGGTGAGTACCAGTAGCAGCGCGGTGACGGCACTGAGCACGGCGGTTCGCCGACCCCATGCCCGCCCGATGGCGTACATCGCGAAGATGATGCCCACGTGCTGCAGCAACCCGAAGGAACGCTCGCTCTCCAAAGTGTCGCCAAACAGCCAGTACCAGCCGGCGAGCACGTGGAGGGAGAACGGCCCGTAAAGGTGCAGGAAGTCGACGTTGGGTACGTCGCCTTTCAGAATGCGTTGCGGGAAGGTGAGCATGAAGCCCTCTTCCATCGAGCTGCCGGTGGCCAGAAAGAGGCCTCGCAGTGGCAGCGCAATAACTGCCAGCACCATCCCCAGAGAAATGACTGAACGTCGGTTTGGTCGAACGCTGAACCGTCCGCCGTGGACGAAGGGGGTGCCCGACGCAGGGAGTGACTCATGGTCGGGAACGGCAGTTTGCACGGATCGACTCTAGTGAGCGGCGGCACGGCCAGACGGTCACACGGTCGCGGGCCGTGGTTCGGTACCCTCTCTGCGCCATGTCGAATGAAGCGGCGCCGAGCGCCATGACCGAACCCACTATCGAGCAGCTTGCCGCCGAGATGATCTCCGTCGGGTGTCGTCGTGTTCACGTACTTGCCTGGCGCGACCTGGACGACGTGGATGCGGGTGGGTCGGAAGTTCATGCCGACCACTTCATGCGCCGCTGGGCGGCCGCGGGGCTGGAGATCACTCACCGCACCTCGGCAGCGGCCGGCCAACCGGCTACCGCCGACCGCAACGGCTATCACGTGGTTCGTAGGGGCAGTCGCTACAGCGTGTTCCCGCGGGGAGTTGCTCGCGAGCTGGCATCATGCCACCAGTACGACGCGCTGGTTGAGGTGTGGAACGGTGTTCCGTGGCTCAGCCCGGTGTGGTCGCATAAACCGCGTATCACGTTTTTGCACCATGTGCACGGCCCGATGTGGGACCAGCTGCTGCCCAGGCCGCTGGCGTTCATGGGGCGCGCAGTGGAGGCACGGTTGGCGCCGCCGTTCTATCGACGCACACTCACGATGACGCCGAGCGAGGCAACGCGAGAAGAACTGCTGCAGCTCGGCTTCAAACCCAACCGGGTCATTGCCGTGAACAACGGTGTCGAGGAGATGTTCGTTCCTGGCGAGAGCGAGGCTGCGGTTCCGACGATCGTCTGCGTGGGGCGGCTTGCCCCGGTGAAGCGGCAGGACAAGCTGATCGACGAGGCGGTAGTCGCCAAACGTCGAGTGCCGGACCTGCAGTTAGTCATTGTCGGTGAGGGTCCGTTGCGCCCGGTCCTGGAGAGGCGAATTGCTCACCACGGTGCAGGTGACTGGGTGCACCTCGCAGGCAGGCTCAGTTATGAGCAGCTGATTGGGCTCTATCAGCGGGCCTGGCTGGTCACGAGCGCATCGTTGGCCGAGGGCTGGGGCCTGACGCTGACGGAGGCCGCCGCCTGCGGTACGCCAGCAGTGGCAACCGACGTCAATGGACACCGCAGCAGCGTGATCGATGGTGTGACGGGCGTATTGGTGCCACTCGATCGGCTGGGCGACACCATCGCCGATGTGCTGCTGGATGGCCCGCGCCGAAAGGCGCTGGCCGACGCTGCGCTCACCCGGGCGCGAACGCTGACCTGGGAAGCCTCCGCTCGCGGCGTGCTCGCCGGCCTCCACGGCCAGGTCATGGCGAAACGCCGCAGTCACCCGAAGTGACGCGGTCACGTGTCGCTCACCTGGGGCTGTGAGGAAAAAGCGCGTCAGTTGGGGAGGAGACGGGTGGCTGACTTGAGCAGCTTGAGCGCACCCTGCTTGGCGATCGTTCTGTGGTGGCTCTTGCCGTCCAAGCCGTGGGTGGCCTCAGCGGTGGTGGCCCGGTTGGCCAGGAACCAGTCGTAACTGTCGGCCAGCATCTCCTCGTTGGAGTACGTCGGCTGCCACCCCAGCGCGTCGCGCACATGCTGAATGTCGAACCACAGTGACTTGGAGTACATCAGCCAGTGATAGGGCGCAAACGGCGCCACGTGCAGTCCGGCTGCCGCGCGCATTCCGAGCGCGGCCGGTCCTGCGGGAAGCGAGCGAACTTTCGAGCCGGTGCCCGCATGAGCGCACAACGCCTCCAACGATCTGCGCATGGTGCCGAAGCGGTCGGTGCCGACATTGAACACGTCGGGTCCCTCCTTGGCGCCGGCAAGAATGCACACGTCGGCCAAATCGTCGGCGTGGACGAACTGATAGCGGTTGCTGCCGTCGCCGAGCACGAAAATGTCGGCGCCGTCGGCGACCCACTCGAAGAGGATGCCGAAGATGCCCAGCCGGCCGTGGCCCAGAATCGTTCGGGGCCGCACGATGGTGACATCGAGCCCGTTGCGGACAGCGTCGAGGCAGGCCCACTCGGCTGCCAACTTGGCGTGACCGTACGACTCGGCAGGGGAGGGCACGGTCGTGGGCAGCACCGGGTTGCTGCGTGGCACGCCGAACACCGCGCTGGACGATGTGTGCACCACCTTGCGCACACCGGCCCGCATGCACTCGGCGAGCAGCAGGACAGTCCCGTCGACGTTGACCGTGCGCAGCAGTTCCTCGTCCTTCGCCAGCGGCACCTGGGCAACGTTGTTGAACACGACATCGACACCTGCGACCGCGCGCGCAACGATGCTCGCGTTGCGGATATCGCCCTGCACCAGTTCCACCGAGGGTGGCCGGTCATCGACATCGTTGATATCGAGCACGCGCACGGTGTGGCCGGCGGCCACCAGTCGATGGACGAGCAGCGAACCGAAGTAGCCGCTGCCACCGGTGACGAGTGCGACAGTCACAGCTCGAGCCCTTGATCGAGGCACCAACGGATACTGCGCCGCATGCCTTCATAGAGCTCGACACCGGGCACGTAGCCGATCTCGGCAGTGCTGCGGCTGATGTCGACGGCGATGGTGTGGCCCATCTCGCCGAGCACATGGAGTTGCTGCTGGTAAACGCCAACTCCCTGCAGCACGCGGTCGCCGATTTCGGCGACCCGGGCCGCGAGCGTGGGAAGGTGGGTTGTGGGTGGCTTCACCGACAGGCCTTCGTCGACCAGTGCGCGGCCGACGGTCTCGACGATTTCGGCAACTGTGTAGGCGCGCTGGTCGGCGATCCAGTAACCCTTACCCCGGGCAGCAGGAGTGAGCTCGGCGCACAGAATGCCGTCGACAAGGTTGTCGACGTAGACCATCGAGCGACGTTGCTCGCCCTTGCCGATGACAGGAAATTTGCCGTTGCGCACCATGCGGAAGAACGTCGTTTGCCGCGGTGGCTGGAATGGGCCGTAGAACCACGGCGGGCGAACGATGGTGGCGTCCAGCCCTGCGGCGACCGCCTCGTTGATGGCAATCTCGCCCTGCATTTTCGACTTGCCGTAACCCAGGTACGGGTTGAACGGTTCGTCGTGGCGAAAGGTGTCGGCGGCGTCGGGGTTGGTACCGAACGGACTGTTGGAGGATACGTGCACGAACCGCCGCACGCCAGCGTCGCCGGCTGCAGCGGCGAGGTAGCGGGCGCCATTGGTGTTCACCTCGTAGAACTGGCGAACCTTCCTGGGGTGGATGATGCCGGCCGTGTGAATCACATCGGCGTCGCCAGCTACCTGGTGCATGAGGCGAGCGGCAGTGTCGGCCTTGGCGACGTCGCCGATGATGATGTCAATTCGTCGGCCCTCGAAGCCGCCCTCGTCGGTGACGAATTGGCGCAGCGCATCTGCCTCGGCAGTGCTGTGCGCCAGCAGGCGGAGGTGTACTCGCTGCGGGTCTGTCAGTAGCCGATGGACAAGCGCGCGCCCCAACCAACCGGCGGCGCCCGTGACAACGGTGCTGGGCGATGCGCCCCAGGTGGCAATTGGTGTGGTGGGTGAGCTGGTGGGTGAGCTGGTGGGTGAGTCAGCCATGACGACCTCCGGAGGCGACGAAGCGGCGGGCATTGCGGATGGCGAAGGCCATCACCGATGCCTGCGGGTTGACCCCTGGCGCGGTGGGTAGCAGCGAGGCGTCGTTGACATAGATGTTGTTGCAGCCATGCACGAGGCCAAACGAGTTAGCACCCGTGCGGCCCGCCAGCTCACCCATCGGCACAGTGCTGCACAGGTGCACCGTCATCACGCTGGCCTTGGTGGCGGCGAACGCGTGTTGCATGGTGGCCAGGTCGCGACGGTTCCTCACCGACGGCGCACCCTTGAACGACGGGTACACCTCAACGGCACCAGCCTCCAGCATCAACAGGGCAAGGCGCCCGAGGCCGCTGCGCAGGAGCTCACGGTCGCGGAGGGTGAGGCCGTAGGTGACGACGGGGTCCTTCATTCGCGGGAACGACCGCACGCGGCCCAGCCCCTCGCTGGTGATGGCTGCGTAGTACACGCTGATCTTGCGCCATTCGGTGACGGCGTGTTGAAACGTGGGCCATTGGTCCAACAGCGAGAGCGCGACCAGGCCCGGATTGCTGGCCGACCCACCGAACGACAGGTGCGGCGCAAATTCTTTGACCTGGTGGACAGGTACGTCGTCGGGAACATTCAGCTCGTCGGTGAAGCGAGCCGCCAGCTTGACGGTGGGGTGCACTGCAAGCGTCTTGCCGATGTGCCCGCGAACGCCGGAGCGCTGCAGAAGAGCGGGGGACTGGATGGCTCCGCCGCAGACGAACACATTTCGAAAGGTGATGGTGCCCCGCCGGCCGTCGGCGAGTGTGGTGTCGGCGGAGATGGCGGTGCCGCCGCTTCGGACCAGTCGATCGATGCGGCAACCGGTGGCCATTCGCGCGCCGGCTCGCATTGCGCGTGGCAGGTACGTGCGCGTCATCGATTGGCGTTCACCGGCGGGTGCGTGCGCGGAGTATTTCATCCAACGCGGGATCTCACCGTTGCGCCAGCCCAGGGTGTCGGCACCGCGGCGAAGTACATCGCTCGGCCCGGTGTACGAACCGGGCACGGTGCTGACGCTGATATCGCGCTCGACCTCGTCGGCAATCGATAACAGCTCGTCAGGGTCGAAGTCGGCGATTCGGAACTCGTCGCGCCATCGCTGCAGCACGTCGCCGGGTGGGCGCCAGTAGAGGCCGCTGTTGACCTCCGTGCCGCCCCCGGCGCAGCGACCTTCGGTGTACGCAATCGACGGGAGACCGAGGGCAACCGTGACGCCGCCGGCACGGTACTGGCGATCCATCTGCTCCAGGGAGAACGGCACAACCGCGCCCTGCTCGACCCACTCACCCTCTTCAACGATCAAGACATCGAGACCGGCTTCGGCAAGTACTGCGGCAGTGGTTGCACCCCCCGCCCCGCTGCCGATGATCAGCACATCGGCATCCATTTTTGTCGTGGCCGGTGTCGTTGCTGTTGTCGTGGGCGCCGGCGCGTTCATGCGGCCTTCTCCAGGCTGGCGCCCGTGGGTGTGGTATCGGGCCAGTGCTCCCACACATAGGCAAAGCCGAGCGAACGAATCAGTCGCGGGTATTCGGCAACCAGCGGCAGCGGCAGCTTCATCAATATGCGGGCAACGCCCCAACCGCCTGGCACCGCGACTAGGCCGCGGAAGATGAAGCCGAGGACGAGCACACCAAAGCGGGTGAAGCTGGGCAGCGAGTCGACACGGTGGGCGATGAAGCCGATTACCTCGCGACGCTTGGCGGGTGCGAGGTGGGGAAGGTCGATGGCGAGCAGGCGCTCGGCGAATGAACCGACAACGGGAAGGGCGGGCACCTGACGCATGAGCAGGTGGAATCGTAGCTGCGAGATAGCATCGCCGCCCGTGCGTTGTGTCGTCGTTGTTCCCACTTTCAATGAACGCGAGAACATCGCCGACCTCCTGCGCACCTTGCGTGCCACCGTTCCTGGGGCGCAGCTGATGGTTGTTGACGACCTCAGCCCGGATGGCACCGGCGCGCTGGCCGACGAGGTTGCCACCGAGCTCGGTCAGATCACTGTCATCCACCGGCAGGGCAAGCCCGGTCTGGGCGCGGCGTACCGACACGGCTTCGCGCGTGCCGTCGAGGGGGGTTTCGAGGTGATCGTCTCAATGGATAGCGACTTCTCGCACGACCCTGCCGTTATCCCCACCATGTTGGGGTTGCTCGAGGGCGGCGCCGATGTCGTGATTGGTAGCCGCTACGTGGCTGGTGGCGGCACGCAGGACTGGCCGCTGCGCCGACGCCTGCTGTCGCGCTGGGGCAACCGCTACACCGGTTTTCTGCTGCGCGCCAAGGTCCGCGACTGCACGGCTGGCTTCCGTGCGTATAGAGCCGACACATTGCGTTCGATCGAGCCGGGCAGCACCAGCGCCGAGGGCTACGCGTTTCTTACCGAGCTCACTCGCCGGTTGGCGCGTAGCGGGGCGACCATCGTCGAGACGCCGATTCTGTTCAAGGATCGCGAGAAGGGCACCAGCAAGATGTCCGCGCGCATCATCCTTGAATCGATGCTGCTGGTCACCGGGTGGGGCATCAAGGACCGGGCTCGCGGCCTTCGTCGACGAATCACCGGCAAGTGAGCGTCCGCAAGCTCGCCTGGCTGGTACGGGCGGCACTCGCGCTGCCCTTCGTGGTGGCCCTGATTGCGCTCGCAACCAAACACTGGTCGCCGGTGCTCGACCTGGCGATGACCGAGCTGCGAGTGCGCGACGTCGTGGGCCGGCACACCCCACTCATTGGGCTACCGGGCCGCATCGGTACCTTCCCTCGACAGGGCAGCCACCCCGGCCCGCTCAGCTTCTACCTGCTGGCACCCGTGTACCGGCTGCTGGGTAGCACCGCGTACGCGATGTTCGTGGCCACCGCCGTCATCAATGTGGGCGCCGCGTGGACCGCGGTGTGGGTGGCGCAACGCCGTGGCGGCCGGCGGCTGGTGCTCGGTATTGGCGCGGTACTGATGGTCCTGATGGCGTGGCTGGGCGCCAGCGTGCTCACCCAGCCGTGGAATCCGTACCTGCCGCTGGTCAGCTTCGTGGTGGTGCTGTTGTCGGCGTGGGCGGTACTCGATGGCGATCATCGCCTGCTGATTCCGCTGGTTGCAGCATCCACGCTGTGCGCGCAGACCCATGTGCCATACCTCTCGTTGAGTGTGGCGTTGTGTGCGGTGGCGTTTGTAGCCGTCGGTTGGCGCTGGTGGCAGGCGCGGGCGGTGGACGGCACCGGCCGACGCTGGCACCGAATGTCAACGCCTGGGCAACATTTGGTGCCAGCGTCAGCGGCCGCCTCGCCGGCGCGTTCGGTGATGTTCTCCGTAGGGCTTGGCGCAGTGCTGTGGCTGCCGGTGTTCTTCGACCAGTTCCGCCACGACCCGGGCAACATCACAATGCTGCGGCGGCACTTCCTCCATCCGCCCGAGCCACCGGTGGGGCTCGGTACCGGCATCAAGACGGTGCTGACGCACTTCGATGTCACGCACATCGTGTCGGGCTCGCTGCGCCGCAGCGACTACTTCATCGACAACCTTGACGCCCTGGCTGGCGGTCGCTGGTCAGTCGGTGCGCTGGTGCTGCTGGCGTGGCTGGCGGCGGCGGTTGTGTCGCTACGCCTGGCAGACCGTCGAATCCTTCGTCTCCACCTCGTCGTCGCCGTTGCCACGGCCGTGGCGTTTCTCTCCACAGCACGGATTTTCGGCAAGGTCTGGTACTACCTCACCCTCTGGTCGTGGTCGATCGCACTGCTCGCCGTGGCGGCCACCCTCTGGACGTGCGTGTCGTGGTGGGAATCTGGTGGGCGAGTGCGGCTGCCAATGGGCCGCGTGGCACTCGTCGTGATGCTGTTGGCCGGTGCCGTGTTCGTGGTCGATGCTGCGCAGGTCGAGCCGCCTGAGGAGCGGCTGTCGCGTGTGCTCAACGAGATCATCGATCCGACGGTGGAAGCGCTCCGCAACGGAGTCGGTGCTGCGGGCGGTTCCGACGGTGTGTACGCCGTGATCTGGGAGGACGCCTACTACTTCGGCTCCCAGGGCTACGGGCTGATCAGTGAGCTGGAACGCCGCGGCTTCGATGCCCGCGCCTACGACACGTTCCGCGTGCCGGTGACCCCGCAGCGCATCACCGACCCGGCCCACGCCACAGCGGAAGTTGCGCTGGTCACGGGGAAGTACATCGACGAGTGGCGGGCGCGCCCCGATGTTGTGGAGGTCGCCTTCTTCGAGCCGCGCTCAACGGCGGAGTTGGCCGAGTTCGCGCAGTTGCGCGAAGACTCGATGACGATGCTGCACGAGGCCGGCCTCGACGACGTGGCCGCCCTGGTCGACACCAATCTGATGGGTGCTCGCCTCGACCCGCGCCTGCCAGCCGTGGCCGAGCCGATGCTGGTGCGCATGTTGGTGTTGGGCGAAGCAACCGCAGTCTTCATCGCCCCACCCGGGTCGTTTTGATGTGGACGTCATACCGATGAGCGTCCCTCGACGGCTGACACGCTGGTGCACCCTTTCGTACGGGTTGCTGCTGCTCACGTGGGTGCCGCTGCTGGCAGCCGTGGGGCATGCCTGGCGGGCGGGATGGGTGCCGATCGGCGATCACGGCCTGATTGAGTTGCGCGCCGCCGATGTGCTCACCGCCAACCATCCATGGCTGGGCACCTGGACGTCGGCATCACTGTCGGCGGGTGCCAACCTCAACAACCCCGGGCCGCTCCTCTTCAACGCGCTCGCTCCTTTCGTCAAGCTGTTCGGCGGCTCGATGGGTGCCGTCTGGGGGGTAGCCGTCATCAACGGCGCGGCCAATGCGTTGACACTGTGGCAGGGTCGCGTGCTGGCCGGTCGTCGTGGCGAGGTGGTGATGGCGGCGGCGTGCCTGCTGCTGATGTGGTCGATGGGCAGCGAGCTGCTGATCGACCCATGGCAGCCGCACGTGCTGATGCTGCCCTTCCTGGCGTTCCTGGCCTGTGCCGCAGCCAGCGCGGCCGGGCACACGGGCTCGATCGCCTGGACCGTCGGGTTAGCCAGCCTGGTGGTGCAGTCGCACCTCAGCTTCACGTACTTGGTGGCGTTGGTGGGCGCAGTGTCGCTCACCCTCTGCTGGTTCTCGTTGCGGCGCTCGCCGCCGACGAGTCGCGAAGGAGACCTCCAGAACGTTGACCCCGGGTTCGACCGCGCCCGGCCGGGACAGTGGCGTCGACCACTGGTCGCCATCGGTATCACGACGGTGGTGTGCTGGTTCCAGCCACTGTACGAGCAGATCTTTGGCGCCGGGGAGGGGAACCTGAGCCGTCTGGCTGGCGCACGCGGATCATCCTCCGACTCCATAGGAGCGCACCTGGGCACACGGCTGGTGGCTCGCGTGCTTGCCCTTCCGCCGTGGTTCCTACGCCCGTCGTTCCAGGAATCGATCCCGATCACGCCGCGTTCCGTGGACGGCTTGGTGCATTTCGATGCGTGGCCTTCGTTGCCTGCGGCGTTGCTGTCGTTGGCTCTGGTCGGCCTGGTCGCCGTGCTGCTCGCCCGTCGCCTGTTCCGGAGCGGCGAACGCGACCTGGCGACGCTGCTAGTGGTGGTCTCCTGTGCGGCGGGTGCGGCATGGGTGACCATGCTGTTGATGCCGCTGGGTCCGCTGGGCTTGGCTTCACACCAGATGAGGTGGTTGTGGCCGATCAGCGTCGTGTTCTGGTGTGCTATGGCAGCAGGTGCGGTGACATGTCTGCCGTCGTCGTGGTGGCTCAAGGTGGGGCTGCCCCCGTCACGCCGCCGCCCGGTGTTCCTGGGTGGACTGGTCGTTGTCTGCGTGATCAGCCTGCCCACATACCTCACCGATAGCGGGCCGGCCACGTTCCGTCAGTACCGAGGCGTGATCGCATCGATGATGGCCCAATTGGAGAAGGTCCACCTCGACGAACCGGCTCAGTTTGACACGAGCAACCTGCGCTTCGCCGAACCATTCAGCGGTCCCGCTCTTTTCGTTCTTCTCGACAACGATCAGCCGGTCAAGGTCGTTGACGAGGGTTTCGTGCGCCAATTGGGCGACGGCCGACGCGCCACCGGTGACGAACGTTGGATGGTGCAGGTGCTCGAGCGCGACGCGGCGCTGACTCGGGACAGCGGCTCGACGTTGCTTGCCTTCGCCGACGGCCTCACCGACGAGCAGCGTGACGAACTGGCTGCACTGGAGGGCTCGGGAGCAGATCCAGCGAGGTTGGAGGAGCTGATCTCGTTGCGTCGCTCACTGATGGTGGCGATCGTGCTCATCCCGCTGGCATGAGCCGGCGGTGGCTTCGCAGCGCTCGGCGGATGCGCAAAAGGTCGGCTGTCGAGCGCAGAGATGCCGTGAGCGACAGCTTCGAACCAGCGACGTCGTGCCAACGGACCAGTGGCACCTCAAGGAAGCCGCTGGTGCCCCGGTGCTGGTGGGCCAGCCTGCCGAGCAGTTCGACATCGAAGGCCCAACGGCTGGTGAACGGTGTCGCCACCGCCGACTGGAGCGCCGGCCCGGCCTTGAAGACCTTGGCACCGCACTGTGTGTCGTAGATCTGGAAACCAAGTACGAGGCTGCTGAGCGTGCCGAACACCCGACCGGTGTAGTGGCGAGCCAGCGATCGATCGATCTGGTGGCCGAGCAGGGCGACTCGCGACCCGACCACCACCAGCTTGCCGTGGCGGCAGATCTGCAGCAGCCTGCTCAACTCGACAACTGGTGTGGCGAAGTCGGCGTCGCAAAAACCGACGTAGTCGTAGCCCTCGGCTGTGGCCGCGACCAGCCCCGCACGTACCGCTTCACCTTTGCCCTGGTTCCGTCCCTGCCGGATCACCCGGATGCGATCGTCGGCGGCCGCCAGCGCATCGAGCATCTCGGCGGTGCTGTCGGAGGAGCCGTCGTCGACCGCGATGATGTCGCACTGCGCGGTGGCGGCGAGTGCCCGCAGCATCTCGCCGTCGAGACGCGCTGCTTCGTTGAAGCACGGCACCACCATCGCAGAGCGGGTAAGGGACTTCGTCATGCAGGTTGGTCCATGCGGCACACCGCCCAGACGCTGAGGCCGGGCAGCGGGATCCGGCGGCGCGATGCGACCAGTCCGGTGCGGGCATCGACGTCGAGCACGGTGGTTACCGCGCGGGTCAGCAGCGGGCCATGTGACCAACCCGACTTGGTCTGCGCGGACGTGTCGTTCGGCGGTCGCACCATCTCGTACAACCGTTGCGCTCCCCGCCCGGGCAGCAGCGACGCGAAGAGCGAACCCTCCTGCATGATCGTGAACGTCGGTGCCAAGAGCGCCCGTAGCGACTTGGCGCTGTGACGCCGGAAGTGGCCCAAGGCCTGATCGTGGCTGGTGAAGAGCGACTGATGCGCCGGCACACTGGCGACGAGCAATCCCCCGGGCTGCACAGCAGGGGCGAGCTGCTCGACGACGAACCGCACGTCGTCCTCGATGTGCTCAAGGACATCAAGCGCGATCACGAGCGGAAAGCGGCCGTCTGGCGCCGCGGTCGTGCGGTGCAGCCGAGGATCCACTGTGTCCGCCAGATCAGCGGCGGTGTAGTGCGTATCCCAGCAGTCGATGTACGTGGTGGCGGGCAGCTCGGCAAGCAGGGTGCTGGCGAACCAACTGTCGCCGGAACCGACGTCGAGCACCCGGTTGGGTGGTTCGGTGATGCTGTCGGTGATGAGCTGCCTGAAGAAGCGCGCCCGGCTGGTCTCCCAAGGATGACGCGTCGCGCCGTCAGGTCGTTCGCGCAAGTCCACGGAAGCCCACGCTACTGGGCGGATGGGCGCGGCAGCAGCTCAACGTCGCTTCTGCAGGTCGTCGCAGATTGGTGTGTTGCCATCAGACGGGCGGAGAGCGAAGGACGAGCTGACTTCGGCGTCGGCGAGGTTGGGTGCGCCAAACGCGAAGAGAGCTGGCCGTCCGCCGATGGCGACGGTGAGGTGACCCGTCACCGGATCTGAGTCGACGGTGATGACAGTGTCGTCGTCAGAAACGGGGACGGACGGGCCAGCCGCGGGGTCGCCCACTACGGGCTGATACGTGGCCGTCGCGCTCGACCCGACCTCGTTGAACGAAATCTCGATGTTGCCTTCCGCTGTGGTGATGCTGACGGTGCCGCCATCGGGTGTGGCGGTGCCCTCCAGGCGCCGCACACCATCGGCCAGCTCGAGCGGTACCCATCCCTTCTGCTCGGCGATGTAGAGGCCGTCGCAGGCACCGTCGATCGCGACAATGCCATCGCGCGGTGCATCGACATTGCGCACCAGCTCGATCACCGACGGGGGAGCACCACCAAACACGGCGTCATCGATGCCGTAGCGCATTGCTGTGAACCCAGGCTCCTTCAGATTCTGTGTCCACACCGCCAGCGAGACATTGACCCATACGCCCCACACCGTGAGCGCGACGACAAGCCAACGAACGGCCCGGCCAGGCGACCCGACGGGAAGCGCGACCACGGCCACTGCCGCCGCGGCGGGGACAACGAGCGCAGGCAGCATGTCGGTGAGGTAGCGGTTGGCGACGAAGCCAATGAGGAAGCTGGGCGCCGCCGCGGCCAGTGCTCCCATCCACAGCGCGAGTAGCGGCCATGACCGGCGCCTGAGTAGCACCCACGCGCCAGCAAGCGCGAGTAGGAAGAGCAGCGTTGCTGAGGACGGCAGCGACGACGCAGGCGTGTTGGCTTCCAGCGGGTACGAGCCGAACTCACGAGCCGCGGGCCCGAAGCGCACGAACGGCACCAGCCGCTCGAACCGCAGCGCATCCGGCCGGAGGTACTGCACGACGGTCGTCGGGAGGAACCGGGTGCTGAAGAAGCTGCCGTTGTTGCCCGCGAACCACGCTGCTCGCGCCGGGTTCTGCAGGCTCAGGAGCTGGCGCCCTGCGGGTAGGTCGAACAACGTGCCGAACTTGGCGACGTTCAGCGCAACATTGAGCAGCACGCCGCTGACGGCGCCAAGGCCCGCCGCAACAGCCGCTCGCCGATGTCGACGCCAGAGCAGCGCCCCCAACAGTCCGACCGCACCCAACGCGCCAAGGCCGACACTGGACCGCGTCAGAACCGTCGTGCAGGCGAACGCAACGGCGACGATCACCGACCGTCGCGTGGGTGCCTCCCACATGCGGAGTGCGGCGATGGCGGTGAGCAGGAACAGCGCAAACGCCCACATCTCCGTTTCGTCGTACACGCTGTTCCAGCCGGCAAGGCTGAGCGCTGGTGAGCAGGCGACCGCAGCAACCAACACCGTATTCCGACGGGGCGAGCCAGCACCGAGGAGTGCGCTGATGCGGCGCGAGAGGTGGAACGTGGCGGTGCACGCAACGAAGAAGGCAATGACCATCGACACCAGCGACAGCCGGCCATCCGCCCAGTGCCCAAACGCGGCGAACGGGAGCCGTAGCACGGCCAGCGTGGGGCCGTAGTACAGGTAGGTCTTGCCGTCGATGAGGAAACCCTCCGGCCCCGGAATGTTCGCCGGCACGTCAAGTCGTCCGCGTAGGAAGGCGTGCGCTTGTGCGTCGTAGAAGTCGGTGCTGAAGCCACCGCGGGCGAACAGATCCCATGGCCGACCGCGACAGACCACGAAGAGGAAGATGAGGGTGGCAGCCAGCGTGATACGGCGCGACCGCAGCGACTCTGGCATGCGATGCAACATCCAAATGCGGCGTGCGGCGGTGGCGATCACAATGCCACCAGGCTGACGACTGTGAGCAGTACCGCGCCCGCGAGCCCCGCTGCAATCGTGGGCAGCGGAGGGGTGTTGAGCCGACGAACCGGTCGTTCAACACACGCGTGCAACGTCCACGCAACGCCCACCGACACCGCCAGCAGCACGACAAGCAATGAGGAGCCGTGCAGCCCGGTGCGATCTCGTGTGAGAACGGACATCACGGGCCAATGCACCAGGTACAGCGAGTAGCTGACGACGCCGAGTGCCCGAAGTGGCGTCCATGACAGTGCAGCCGCTACTCGGCCATGCCGCAGCAGCCCGCTGATGGCCATCGCCGTCACGAGTGCCACCAACGTGTACCCGCCGCGCAGTAGCCACGCCGGCGAGTAGTCGGCGAGGAGAAACAAGCCCACAAGTGTCAGCAGGCCAGTACCGGCCAGCACATCCCCTATCGACGTGCTCGTGAGTCGCCAGCGACCGCTGCGGTGCCACACTGCCAGCAGCACACCGATGAACAGTTCCGGCATGCGCAGCACCGTGTTGAACTCAAGCGCTGGCTGCCAGTCGGTGGCCACATGGGACAGAACGACCGGTACCAGGACACCGAGTAGCGCTGCAGCGGTGAGCCACGTGGTCGAGCGCCGCAGTCGAAGGACCACAACCAGCAGCAGCGCGAGCACGACGTAGAACTGTTCCTCAACTGCCAATGACCATGTCGGCCCCAGCGGACCAACGATGGTCTGCAGCAGCTTGTTCTCGCCGCTGGCGATGACGTGCCAGTTGGTCACGTTCCAGGTGGCAGCAACCGTGTCGGAGGATTGGGCAGCGAGCAGACCGGAGACGCTGAGCGCGATGACGGCAGCGACGACGACGAATGCCGCCGGCCACAGCCGTCGAATACGGCGTGCCCAAAATTGGGAGAGCTGGATGTGGCCGGCCACCGAGCTTTCGCGCAACAGCAGCGACGTGATGAGGAACCCGCTGAGTGTGAAGAACACCGAGACGCCGATGAACCCGCCACGCACCCATCCAACAAGCCCGGCCTGGGCACACCCGTGAAACAGCACGACGGCAGCGATACAGACGCCGCGCATACCATCCAGCGACGGCTCGTATGCACTGAGGGCGCTGGTCGCGGCCGAGGTCCGAGTGCCCGTTGACGGCGGAGTCATGCGGGGAGGTCGTTGCGCAGTGCCCCGCCTCGCCATGGGCTGAACTCGTACACGAACTGGTAGGCAAACATGGTCGGCCACACGCTGACCAGCAGACGATCCGCTCTACCAATGGTGGCCGTGACCACTTTGGTGGAGCTGAGACCTAGTGCATCAAGCGGTAGGCCGGTATGCCGAAACGCGACGTGCTCCAGCCCGGCCTCCTCCGCCACGCGCAGGAAGCGGCGACGGGTGAAGAAGCGCAGATGCGTGGCATCCAGCACCCCGCGCTGGTCGTAGTCGAAACGTCCGGCCGTGATGCGAAAGCGTGGGTACCAGTGGCTGATGTTGGGCACGCTGGCAATGATGGAGCCCTGCCGGCGAACGCGAGCAGCCATGGCACTGAGTAGCCGTGCGGGGTCGGCAACGTGCTCGATGATGTCCGCCGCAAGAACCAGATCGAAGTCGCCACCGACCTCCTCGGGAATGCCCTCACTGAGGTCCGCGCTGACGAAGTTGCTCATCCGATCGCGAACGCCATCTGCTTCGGCGATGTCGACGCCAACCACCGTGTGGCCGGCGTCGGTGAGCGCCTTCGCAAGCCAGCCGGGCCCACACCCAACGTCGAGAATGCGCAGCGGAGGCCGGCCCTGCACCATCTGCAGAATGCGGCCATGCGAGCTGTAGGGAGACGGCTTGAACGCGTACGGCTCGGCCACGTGACCCAGGTGGCCGCTGCCGAAACCTGACCGACCAAGGCGATACCGAACCGTGTCGACCACCACGTCCTTGGCGTATTCCAACCCGTTGACGTGGCAGATCTCGTCGCCGTAGTACGTGGGAATGGGCACTTCCACGATCTTCATCTTCGCGTCTGCGAGCTGCAGGATGATCTCGGTGTCAAAGTCGAAGGCGTCGGAGTTACCCACGAATGGCAGCTGCGCGAGGGCACTGACGCGGTACGCCCGATAGCCGGAATGCCATTCGCTGAGCGAGAGCCCGGTGAGCGCATTTTGGGTCGTCGTGAGAATGCGGTTGCCGACGTACTTGTACATCGGCATGCCGCCCTTGCGAGCCTCGCCTCGCCGCATCATGCGCGACCCGAACACTGCATCGGCGTCGCCGTTGACGATGGGGTCGATGATGTCGCCCATGATCTCGGGGGCGTACTGGCCGTCGCCGTGCAGCAACACCACGACATCCCAGCCGTGGTTGATCGCGTAGGTGTAGCCCGCCTTCTGATTGCCGCCGTACCCCAGGTTCTCGGGGTGTCGCACCACGGTCAGATGGAACCGCGGATTGTTGCCACCGGTCTCCTGCGAGACGTACTCCTGGGCCACGCCGTGCGTGCCGTCGCTGGAGTGATCGTCGTGTACCAGCACCTCTGCCAGTTGCAGTTGCGTGGCGTCGGGAATGCGATCGAGGACGCGGGCCAGCGTGCTCTCTGCGTTGTAGGCAACTACCAGCACACCGACCTTCACGGCTGTACCCCTTTCGGCGGGCAAGGCTACTGCGGAGCTACGGTTACGACTGCCATGCGCACTCAGCCTTTCACTGCGAATGATCGGCGTGCGCTGCGCCTGCTGGTCGGGCTGGGCGCTGCGATTCGCATTGTCTACGTACTGACCAAGTGGAACCGTCCGCTGGGCCTCAACGATTCGCTGTACTACAGCGGTCAGGCCTACCAGCTCGCGCATGGCAGCCTGTTTCGAGAGCTCTTTGTCAATCAACCCGGCGCCGAGCACGGTCCGCTGACCTCGCTCCTGATGGCGCCGGTCAGTTTCGGTGATGACTACGTACGTTGGCAGCGATTGGTCACGCTGGCCTGCGGAATCGCACTGGTGTGGCTGCTGGGCAAATTGGGGGCACGACTGGGCGGTTCGAAGGTTGGCATCTGCGCGGCTGGCATTGCCGCTGTCGCCCCCAATCTGTGGATGAACGATGGCTTGGTCATGTCGGAAAGCATCAGCATGTTGCTGGTGGCGTGCGTGCTGTGGTGTGCGCTAGGCGCCGTCGACGTTGCCACGCGCCGGTCGTTCGTCCTGCTGGGCCTCGCGCTGGGCCTCGCGGCGCTTGCTCGCAGCGAGCTGATCGTGCTGGTGCCACTGGTGCTGGTCTGGCTGGGCCTGTGCCGTCGGCGGCACAGTGTTGCGGTGTGGCCGACGGTGCTGCCGGTAGCCGCTGTGGTTGCAGCGGTGCTGCTGCCCTGGGTCGCTTTCAACCTGGCCAGGTTTGAGAACCCTGTGTTCCTGACGACGAACGACGGCACTACCTGGCTGGGGGCGAACTGTGATTCGACGTACGGCGGTGAAGGCGTGGGCGGCTGGAACCTCAGCTGTGTGTTTGCCGACCCCGACTATCGGATGGACGAGGAGCCAAGCGTCCGCGCCGCCCGCCAGCGCTCGATCGCGGCGCACTATGTGCGCGGGCACCTCGGTGACGTCCCCAGCGTGGTGCTGGCCCGTGTGGGGCGCACTCTGGATCTACATGGGCTGCGCGACCTTGTGCACCAGGACGTGGGCGAGGAACGCCCCGAGTGGGCTGCGTGGGCAGGCATCGTGTCGTTCTGGATGATGGCGGCAGCGTCGGTGTTCGGCGCACCGCTGCTCGGTCGCCGCAACCGATGGCTGTTACTGCTGCCGTGCCTCGTCGTTGCGTGTACGACGGTGCTGTTCTACGGGGGCCACCGCATTCGGTCCAGCGCGGAGCCATCG
>JAYUCY010000100.1:0-3374 GCA_043740085.1 Ilumatobacteraceae bacterium | reverse complement strand
ACCGCATCGAGCCGTTGTGGATCGAGGAATTCGTCGCTGTCGGTCGACACCCAAGGGATGCCCCACTGGCCCGCCAATGCCTGTGCGGTTGCGGCCGTGCGCCCACAGACGCCAACCAGCTCGGCGTCGGGATGAGCGGCCAACGCCGGGAGGTACATCGAGTCGGCCCACCAACTCGTGCCGAGTACACCGATGCGCACTGTCATGATGAGACCTCGATGTTCGTCGTGGCCGCCATGGGTGGCCCGCTCGTGCGCCGCACGACCAACGTCGGAGCGACAACATGATGCACCGCAGCGGTGCGCCCGTCGTCGAGTCGTTGCATGATCAGTTCCGTCGCAATCCGCCCGAACTCTCCGCGAGGCTGATTGATCGTGGTCAGTGACAGGTGGTGCATCGCAGCAAGTCCGGTGTTGTCGTAACCGACGATCGACATGTCCGAAGGAACCCCGAGGCCGGCATCTTCGACACGGTCGAGGGCACCCGCTGCACTGAGGTCGTTGGCGACGAAAATGGCTGTGGGTCGAGGATCGAGGGTGAGCAGCTCGTCGGCGCCGTTGTATCCGCCGGACTCGCTGAAGTCGCCCGTTGCGACGTTGATGTGGTCGCCGAGCCCGAGCGCACGCATGGTGTCTTCGTACCCCTGAAGGCGTTTGGCTGCACCTGCGCCCGACCCGCCGTCGATGTGACTGATGCGGTGATGGCCGAGGGCAGCGAGATGTTCGACGGCCAGCCGAGCGCCGAGTAGGTCATCGCAGTTGACAGTGTCGAGCTCGAGCGATGATGTTGTTCGCCCGATCGCTACCACCGCTGCCGACTTTGCTGCTCGTTCCATCTCGCCCTCGGTCACCACTGGCCCGGCGAGGATCAGCCCGTCGACACGGAACTGGAGAAACGTCTCGATCGCGTCGGCTTCGCCGAGACGAGAATGCTGTCCGTTGCCGATGAGTACTCGATAACGGTGTGTGGTGGCGGTGGTCTGGATCCCATCAACTATTTCTGCGAAGAACGGATTGTGCAGGTCGTTGACGACGACGCCGAGCGTGCGGGTACGTCGGCTCGCAAGGTTGCGGGCGAGCACGTTCGGTCGATACCCAAGCTCCTCGGCAGCTTGCAGCACGAGGGCACGACGCATGTCGCTGACATTCGCTTGCCCGCGCATCACGAGCGACACGAGTGCGGTGGACACACCCGCGCGTTCGGCGACCTGTTGCATCGTTGGTTGGGTCATCTTCGAGAGTTCCTCGCCAATCATGAGTACGACTTGACATGGCAGTGTGATCGGGGTCACACTACATCATCGCAAACTGGAGCGCTCTAATCTCGCATGGCGGATCATTGGAGCGCTCTCAGCAACATGAGCTGTGAGAGGTCGAGCATGGGTGTGATTGAGCGGCTCGCTGGTGCGCCGATTTCCTGGGGGGTATGCGAAGTCCCCGGTTGGGGGATCGAGTTGTCGCCGCGACGAGTCCTTGGCGAGATGCGCGAGCTCGGCCTCACGGCGACCGAACTGGGCTCTGACGGCTATCTGCCGACCGATCCCGCCGAACTGAAAGACCTCTGCGCAGAATTCGATATCGCGATGATCGGCGGGTTCGTTCCTCTCGTCGTGCACCAGGCAGACGAGCTCGACAAGACCATCGCCTCTGCCCGCCGGGCCGCAGCGTTGATGTCGAGCGCAGGAGGCACCGTGTTCGTCACCTCGGCGGTGACCGACTGGGACTGGGGTCCCAGAACTGCGCTATCCCGTGATGACTGGGCGTTCGCCGCCAAGACGCTCGCCTGCCTCGATGAGGTAGTCGGCGAGTACGGCATGACCCAAGCGATCCATCCGCATCTACGGACCGTCCTCGAGACTCGAGCCGATATCGAGGCCCTGCTCGAGGTCTCGAATGTCGGATGGACCTTCGACATGGGACACATGCAAATCGGGGGGATGGACCCGTTGGAGTTCATCGATGTGGCCTTCGACCGGATTCGCCACGTTCATCTCAAGGACGTCGTCATGGATCGCGCCGCACCCGTCTTCGCCGGCGATCAATCGATCATGGAAGGGGTTCAGGCTGGAATGTTCTGCAACCTCGGCCGCGGCGATGTTCCGATCGGCGAGATTGTCACTGCGTTGGAGACCCGAGGGTACGACCAGTGGTACGTTCTCGAACAAGACGCTGCCATCA
This sequence comes from Ilumatobacteraceae bacterium, assembly GCA_043740085.1. Taxonomy (GTDB): domain Bacteria; phylum Actinomycetota; class Acidimicrobiia; order Acidimicrobiales; family Ilumatobacteraceae; genus UBA668. The sequence goes on along the minus strand of JAYUCY010000100.1, from coordinate 1,197 downwards.
CTTCGGGGGAACCCGAAATCGGTGCTGGCCCACTTCTTGATGTTCACGCGAGCATCGAGTTCCTTAGGGGGATCGAGGCAACCGCCTCGGCTGATGAGGAAACAAACACCAAGGGGAAAACATGATCAAGTCCAAAAAGTGGTTGGCACTCCTGCCGGCCGTCGCACTCGTCTTCGCATCCTGCGGGGATTCCAAGGATGATGGCGCCAGTGGCACCAGCGCGGTGGTAGCAGGCGACAGTACGCCCGCCACCGATGCCGAGCCTGTCGACCAGACCCAGGCCGGCGATCTCACGTTTCACATGATCACACACTCCGATGATGGGCCGTTCTGGTCGGTCGTCAAGCGTGGTGCCGAGCAGGCTGCGAAGGATCTCGGCGTCACACTCGTCTGGAAGGCAGGCAACAACGACGCGCAGGTGATGGTCAAGGACATCGAAGCCGCCATCGCCGAAGGTACTGACGGCATTGCCGCCTCGCTGCCCGATCCCGATGCACTCGTCGGCCCGCTCCAGGCGGCCGTCGCCGCGGGTATCCCGGTCATCACGCTCAACTCGGGTTCCAACGACTACCAGAACATCGGCGCGCTCACGCACGTCGGCCAGAGCGAGGATGTCGCCGGCAACGGCGCCGGCGAACGCTTCAATGATGCAGGCGCCAAGAAGGTCCTGTGCGCTCAGCAGGAACAGGGCAACGTCGGTCTCACCGAGCGTTGTGCCGGCCTCGAGGCGAGCTTCAAGGGCGAAGTCGTCACTCAGTTCGTCGGTCTCGATGCCGACACGTCTGCGCAGCAGAACACGATCAACGCTGCGCTTGCTGCCGATCCCGACATCGACGGCATCCTGGGCGTTGGTCCAGTCGTGACCATGTCTGCGCTGCGAGCAGCGCAGGACCTCGGCCGAGAGCTGACAATCGGCGGTTTCGACCTGACGCCGGAACTGCTCGGAGCGATCGCGGCCGGCGACATCGCGTTCACCGTGGACCAGCAGCAGTACCTCCAGGGCTATATGCCCGTGCTGTTGTTGTTCCTCAACGTCACGAACCAGAACACCCTCGGTGGAGGTCTCCCGATCCTCACCGGACCTGGCTTCGTCACGCCGGAGAACGCCGCTCAGGTGCTGGAGCTCAGCAAGGCCGGCACTCGCTGAGCAGTACGTTGAAATGAAATGAATACGTGGTGGGGTGGAGTCGAGTTGCT
>JAYUCY010000099.1:0-3387 GCA_043740085.1 Ilumatobacteraceae bacterium | reverse complement strand
ACGCTGCCTATTGCGCAGTTCGCTTCGGCAACGTGCTGGGTAGCCGCGGCAGTGTGGTACCCACGTTCATGCGCCAGATCGAAGCCGGCGGCCCGGTGACGGTCACCGACAAACGCATGACGCGCTTCTTCATGAGTATCCAGGAAGCAGTGCAGCTGGTGCTGCAAGCCGGTGCTCTGGCAGACCCGAAGTCCGGTGGCGAGGTGTTCATGCTCGACATGGGCGAGCCCGTCTCCATCTACGACTTGGCCACCCGCATGATTCGCCTGTCCGGTCGTAAGCCCGGCACCGACATCGAAATTCGAATCAGTGGCACCCGTCCCGGCGAGAAGCTGGTGGAGGAGCTGACCGCTCTCGACGAAACCGAGCAGCCGACAGTGCACCCGTCCATCCAGCGAGTGTCCACCATTGCCATCGAGTCGGAGCTGCTGGAGCAGGGCGTGCTGATGTTGGGGCACCACGCTGCCGAGCTCAACGACGCACGATGCGGCGAGCTGCTGCACCGGCTCACCACCGTCGATCGCCCATCGACGTCAACGGCTTCGCCGCACGCGTAGCCTTGCGCCCCATGCGAGTAGTGGTCACCGGCGGAGCCGGCTTTATCGGCGCCAATCTGTGTCGGCGGCTGCTGGCTACCCCCGGTGTCGACGACGTAGTCGTGCTGGACAACCTGGTCACCGGTAATGCGGCCAACATTGCGGGGCTTCCCGTTCGTTTCATCGAGGGCAGCATCCTGGACGATGCTGCGCTCGACGACGTATGTGCTGGTGCAGCGGCCATCGTGCACCTGGCGGCGCTGGGCAGCGTGCCGCGCAGCGTGGCTGACCCGATGGCCAGCCACCTTTCCAACGCCACCGGTACCGCCATGGTGCTGGAGGCGGCACGCCGCCACGGCAACCTGCACACCATCGTCGCCAGCAGTAGCAGTGTCTACGGCAGCAACCCGGTGCTGCCGAAACACGAAGACCTTGCGACTCGGCCGATGTCGCCGTACGCGGCCTCGAAGCTGGCAGCCGAGTCGTACACGCTCGCCTGGGCCAACACCTACGGCCTCCCCGCATTGGCCTTCCGGTTCTTCAATGTGTTCGGGCCACTGCAACCTGCAGGCCACGCGTACGCCGCGGTCATCCCCGCGTTTGTCGACGCCGCGCTCGCGGGGCAGCCGCTGGTCGTGCACGGCGATGGCACGCAAAGTCGCGACTTCACCTATGTCGGCACCCTGACCGCCGCCGTTGCTGCCGCCGTCACCCGACGGATCACCAGTGACATTCCCGTCAACCTCGCCTTCGGCTCACGCGTGCGTTTGCTCGACGTCATCGATCTCATCGAGGCCGAGCTGGGCCATCCGGTCGAACGTCGTCACATCGAGAACCGCGCCGGCGACGTGCCGCACAGCCAAGCAGACTGCTCGCGCCTGTTGTCGTTGATTCCCGATGTGCAACCGGTTGCCTTTGGCGACGGGCTGCGGGCAACAATCGAATGGATGCGTTCGGCCCGCAACGACGCCGCGGCGCTGGCGCCCGCTGACCTGATCTGAGCACCCGATGGGCACCACTCGCCGCAACGAAATCACGCATGGCGACTCGCTGGCCATCCTCGGTGTCGCCGCGCTCGCCGGCATTGCTGCCATGTTCGCCGGCTGCGAGCCGACGGGTGCGGCCGTTCCCGATGCCGTGCTCTGTTTCGGTGCCGCGGCGTTCGTCACCTGGGTTGGTGCCGCCTCGCCATGGTGGGCGCTGCTGACGGCCGCCGGCGCTGCGTCAATGGCTGCCTCGTTCGGATCGCTTCCCGTCCTCGGCCTCGCCTGGGCTTCGATGGCCGCCGCGATATGGATCGGCGCCAAGAAGGCCAACCAACCGGTGCTGCGTGCCGGCATCGCCGCCGTCACCGTGCAGGTGGTCTTTCGTCTCGAACTGGATCGGTTCTTCTTTTTCTCGGGCGTCGTCGCACTTGCGATCATCGGCCTGCTCGTGATCACCGGCATTCGCCGCCGTCCGCGCTTTGTGCGTCGCCGAATACTGTTCGCGGGGCTCGGCGTTGCTGTGCTGGCACTCCTCGCGGGCGTCGGGATGGGTGTCGGCGGAGCGGCCGCACGTACCGACGCGAGCAGCGGCTACCAGTTGCTGCTCGACGGCCTCGAGAACCTCGACAGCGGCGACACGGTGGGTGCCGCCGAGAGCTTGCGCGCTGCCGCCATCAGCCTGCAGGCCGCGCACAGCAAGCTCGACGCCATCTACACACAACCAGCCCGACTGGTGCCGGTGGTCGCGCAAAATCGCCGTGCCGCCACCGACGTGATTGGTCGAGCGGCCGAGGCGGCAGAAGCCGCGGCCGCAACGCTGGACCTCGTCGATTTACAACAACTGACCATCGTCAACGGGCGAGTTGATGTCGATGGGCTGGCGCTGCTGGCACAGCCGCTTGGCCAGCTGGAAGCCACCGTGACCGAGCTGGCCGACGTGCTGCACGACGCCGATTCGCCGTGGCTGGTGCCGCCGTTGCACGCACGCCTCGACCGTGCGCAGCGCCGCGCCGACAAGGTGAGTCATCAGGCCAGCGCACTCAGCGCGGTCGCGCAGCAGGGGCCGGCGATGCTGGGCGCCGACCGGCCCCACAGGTACCTCCTCGCCTTCACCAACTCCGCAGAAGCCCGCGCCACCGCCGGGCTGATGGGCAACTGGAGCGAGCTCACCATTTCGGACGGGCAACTCTCCATCACCGCCAGCGGGCGCACCAATGATCTGGAGAACGGCATATCCGGCCCTGAGCCGGTGAACATCGACATGCCGGCGGAGTACTTCGCCCGCTACGGCAAGTACGGGGCCGGCGAACCTGGTACGACCGTGCGCCGAAAGTTCTGGGGCAACGCCACCATGACCCCCGACATGCCCCGAGTTGGCAGCGCCTTTGGCCAGCTCTATGAAATTGCTACCGGGCGCAGCGTCGACGGCGTGATCGTGCTCGACCCTGCTGGCATTGCCGCGCTGATGAACATCACTGGCTCCGTCACCGTTGACGAACTGGGCATCACGCTGTCGGCCGACAATGCCGAACAGTTTCTGCTGCTCGATCAGTACGAAAGCGCGGAGGCTGACCGCGAGGACGTGCTCGCGTCCGTGACCGCCGCCGCCGTGCAGGCGGTGCTCCACTCCGAGCTGCCCAGCCCACCGGACATGATTGCGGCGCTCAGCCAGCCCGCGTTGAACGGCCACATTTCCATCTGGGCAGCTGAGCCCGCCGAGCAGTCGATGCTCGCGCTGGTGGGCATCGAAGGCGCATTGCCCGTCTTCGACGAAAAGCAGCCGGAGACCGACGGGCTTGCCGTGGTCACCAACAACGCCAACGGCAACAAGATCGACAGCTTCCTGCAGCGGTCGGTCACGTACA
>JAYUCY010000098.1:0-44009 GCA_043740085.1 Ilumatobacteraceae bacterium | reverse complement strand
CGGATTGACGACCGCGACGGTGGCACCGACTCCGACCGCGATCACCAGGCTGCCGGCCATCTGCCGGTAGAACTGGCTCAATTTCAGGTCGACACTCCTCTTGGTCTGCGAGGCAGTGGTCCACTCGAGGAGGTTGCGTCTGGTGAACCAGAGGCGGCCGAGCGTGCGCAGGACCGCATCCGTCATCAGCGTCGCCTGGTGCGCGAGGAACGTCACACCCAGGGCCACCTGCGCAAAGCCGATCGACACGTCGGACGCCACGTCGCGCAGATGACTGCGCTTGGAGATACCCCGTCGACGCGGGAGCAACCCTGCCATGACAGGGAACGCGGCAGGGGCGATCACAGTTGCGAGGACGAATCCGGTCCACACACCAGCCGACGAAGATGGCATGGTCCATGCTGCGACCAGAGTGGCCAAGGCCAGTGGCGCGGACAGTGACCGACGCAGGTTGTCGAGCATCTTCCAGCGGGCGAGGCCTGGCATCGGTGCACGACGGCACCGATCACCGGTCGAGTCGCGAGCCCTACCCAGGATCCACGGAAGCAGCTGCCAGTCACCACGCGCCCAGCGATGCTTGCGGGCGGCGGACTCCATGTAATGGGATGGGAAGTCGTCGAACAGTTCGATGTCGGTGGCCAACCCGGCGCGCGCGAAGGTCCCCTCGAAGAGGTCGTGACTGAGCATCGTGTTGTCCGGCACCCGGCCCGTCATCGCCTGTTCGAAGGCGTCGAGATCGTAGATCCCCTTGCCCGTGTAACTCCCCTCGCCATACAGGTCCTGGTAGACGTCGGACACCGCGGACGCGTAAGGGTCGACTCCTGCCGAACCGGAGAACGTCCGCTGGAAGAGCGATGCCTCATGGTCGGCGGGAAGCGTGGGTGTGATCCGTGGCTGGACAATCGCGTAGCCGTGCACGACTCGTCCGGAGCGTGGATCCAGTGCGGCCTGGTTCAACGGGTGAGCGATCGTCCCGACGAGGCGGGCGACCGCACCCCTGGACAGCCGGGTGTCGGCGTCGAGGGTGATGACGTATCGCACGTCTGCCGGTGGGATCGAGGAAGCACGTTCGGACGTCAGGTAGTCAGTAGTGGTCGAGCCGCGTAGCAGGGCGTTCAGCTCGTGCAGCTTGCCACGCTTGCGCTCCCAACCCATCCAGCAACCGTCGACCGCGTTCCAGCGACGCCTCCGATGCAGGAGCAGGAAGCGAGCACCGCCGTCCGGCAGGGCGACGTGCCGCGCGTTGAGGAGATCGATCTCTGCGACCGCCGCTGAGAGCAGTTCGTCGTCGCCCGAAATGCTCTCGCTCTGAGCGTCCAGCCAGTCGGTCAGCAACGCGAAGCGAACATCACCTTCGGTGTTGCCGAGGTAGTGGACCTCGAGCCGATTCACTTGTTCCTCGATGTTCACCGCGCTGGTCAGCAGCGTGGGGACCACGACCAGAGTGCGCATGCTGGGAGGCACGCCGTCTTCCAGCTCGAGTCTGGGCAGCGCCGCAGGGCCGAACAGATCCGTCACGATTCGGTTGACCAACGCAACCGAGACATCCGACGCCGGGATCAGGGCAAGACCGGCCAGGATCAGCAGGCCGGGCCAGCCGGCACTACCGGCAACGGCCAGGAGAATCGGCACGGAAAGAAGAAGTGCCGTGACCAACGCGAGCGAGGCCAAGTAGCCGGACAGCGATGCGGCATAGGCGCGCAACAGATGTGTGCCCCACGAAACTCGGGCGTTGAGGGCCCGCTCAAACAGCTGCCGGCCGTCGGAGATCAGGTAGTAGCCGGGGCCGAGCAACCTACTGCGGTCGTCACCGCCGAATGTGTCGCCTGCGGTCGACATGTCGGTCGACATGAGCACGGCGCGGCGAGCGACCTCGATCTCACTGAGTCCGGAGCTGCGGGCGAGTTCCTCGATGGCGTGCCGTTGTGTATCGCGCGTGGCGAAGTCCATCTGTGCGAACGAACTGTTCGACCGGAGGACCTCGTCGACCTGGCTCACGCTCTCGACGAACTCAGCCCAGTCGAACCACGAGATGAGACGCATGCTCGTGATCACATTGCGCACGGTCACGTTCGTCGCCGCTTGCCGCTGATGCTCGTTACGAACGAACTCCTCTGCCGTTGTGCCCTGGGCGGCCAGCCAGGTCTCGAGCCAGCCGAGAGCCGGGGTGACGGCCGGGTCCTGATCGCGCAGGCGCTGGAGGAGCTGCACCCGTCCAGGTGGTGGCAACGTCGTCGCATCGAGCCGGCGAAGGGATGCCATAGCTGCCTCCGGGCTGTCGTCGCCGATGCCGAGCAGGCTGTCGGCGAGAGCGTCCGCCTTCAATCGTGCCTCCCGGCCGGGCACGATCTGCTCTGCCAAACGCCGGAGATTTTCGATCAGGACGATCCGCAGCGTGATCGCGATCGCCCATAGCTCACCGAGGGTCAATGACTCGACCCTCTGGTATGCGCACACCATGCGGCACAAGCTCTCCGAGTCGAAGCGGCTGTCGGTGTGCGCAACGTAGGCCCATGCCACGCCCAGGGCACGCGGATAGCCCGCGAGGTGACCTTCGGCGAGCTTGGGAAGTTCGCGGTAGAAGTCGGGCGGTAGGTCATCGTGGATCTCGCGGAGCTGTTCGTCGATGACATGGAAGTTGTCGACGAGCCATTCCGCCGCAGGCGTGATCGAGTACTCGTCCTTGATCGCGCCAGCGAGCACCCGATACGTCTCCAGGAGGATTCGTCCGTTCTCCGCGAGTCGGGGTTGGATATTGCGAGCGCGATGCGGCTTGCCTGTGACCCGCTGGGCGGCGGCCAATGACTCGGCATGCTGTTCAAGGCGCTCGACGCTGAACAGCTCCGCAACAATCGGCTCCTCATTGTCGCCGAGCGAATTTGCGCCGCCCCGGATCACGTTATTTCGCCAGGAAGCCCAGGAGAGCTGCGTTGAACTGGTCCGCGTGGCGGACGTTGCAGCCGTGCGGGGCTCCGGCGAGAACGACGAGCTCGCTGTGTGTGATTGCAGCATGCGTGCACGCGCCTGAGCCCTCGAAGGGCACGGTGGCGTCGCTCTTGCCGTGGAGAACCGACGTGGGCACCGTCAGGGCTGGCAGGTCCTCGCGGAAATCCGTTGAGCCGAACGCTGCCGTGGCTTTCGGCGCAGCCTTCTTGTCGCTGAGAAGTCCTGTGTTTGCGACTACGGTGGCCATGAGCGGTCCCCTTCTCGATCGAGACGTGCATCTCAAAGATACTGCCAATACCCCGTTCGCTGCACCTGCAAACCTGTTCGAAACCCCCGCCGATTCAATCGCTCGAACCCTGTCTGTGGGCCGAACCGCGAGTCAGCTTGTCATCGACGCTCTCCACTCGACATGACGCTGCGGTCACCGCGAATGACGGCGCCCCTCGGTGCTCCGAAGGCTTCGAACTCGTCGTCACACACGACCGTCACGCGAGTTCACCGTTGGAAGCGGAGTGTTCCATTGGCGACGTCTGTAGCGATATCGCCGACCTCCCACTTCAGCAACCGCACTACCGGTCATCGAGTTCCTCTTCGGCTGCGAGAGACAACTTTTGCCGTTGAGGCGCATGCGCGGGCGGGGGCGGGGGAATGCGCCGTGCAGGTCCGATGGCATCGACCGCGATGGTGCCGTTGATGAGCGCGTCTGCGGTTGCAGTGAGGCCGAGGTTTTTGTTCCGGGCGTATGCGCGCAGGCGGGAGAATGCGTCGTCCATGTTCATTGTGCTGCGTTCGGCGATCATGCCCTTGGCTTGTTCGATCGCGATGCGGCTGATCAATGCGCGCTGCAGATGCCCTTCTCGGACGGCGGCGTCGCGTGTCGCCTGGTCTTGGACGATGGCGATGCCGGCCACGTCGGCAAGGGCCTGGGCGAGCGCAACGTCCGCGGGTGAGAGGCCCCCGGGTTCGGACATGAACATGTTGAGGCAGCCGACGATGTGGGACTTGAGGCGCATCGGTACTGCGCACACGGATCCGAATCCGGCGTTGGTGCACTCGGCAGCAAACAGTGGCCACGGTGAGCCAGTGTCAAGATCGGAGTGGAGGACGACCTTGCCGGTGTGGAAGCAATCCAGACATGGACCTTGGTCGTTCTGTACCTGGAAGAGCTCGAGGAGTTGGATCTTTTCGGTGGAAGCACCGATCACGCGCAGGTGGCCGTTGCTGTCGGCGAGCAGTATGCCGGCGGCGGCGGCACCGACGAGTTCGACGCAGCGTGATGTCAACACGGTGAGGACCTCGATGACGTCGAAGTCACCAACGAGAGTGTCGACGATCTCGACGAAGGCTGTGGCGGTCAGAATTTGGCGCTTGGCGGCGCTGTCGCAGGCGTCGCCGGACATGTCACACCCCAGTTTCAGTGTGATGGTCGTCGGCCGGCCGGAGGCGGCGGGCGACGATTTCGACTGCGGTCTCGGCGACGGCTTGGTCGTGGGCGAATGCGTGGGCTCTGATTCGCAGCAACGCATCGGAGACGGGTATGGACAGTTGGATCGCGATCATCCCAGATGCCTGGGCGAGTTCGACGAATGACGGCCAGCGCGCCAGCGCGCCACTGTCGAGCCGAGGGGCGTGAACCGGCAGTCCGGTGCGGAACGCGTCTCGGCATGGCCTTTGCCCGATCGTGTACCGCGGATCCTCCAGCGCGGCGACGCTTGGATCGGACACGCAAATCGGTCCGGCCTGATCACTGCCCATGGTCAGCAACTGGATTCGTACTTCGCACTGCGGGATCGGACTACGACGGAGTCGATGTCGATGGCGCGCTCGACGAGCATCCCCGCTGCGATCGCGAAGGAGATGTTGTTCGCTGTCGCGTACTCGTGGAGCAATGCCGCAGACTCCGCCGCGTCGGCGCCGCTACGTTGGGCGATCATCCCGGTCGCTTGCGCGACCGCGACGCCACTGTCATGGGCCGCGCGTAGTTGGTCGAGGCGCGGGTCAGGCGCCAACGCGTCGGCCGTGGTCACGACGTCCACGTTGGGCGAGGCCCGTAGCAGCAAGCTTGCCCGTCGAAGTGCTTCACGGACGGACGCAAGGCGGGCCGATCGTTCGAAGTCGCGGTTCGCGGTGCTCAGCTGCCAGGCCGAGATGGTCCGCTTTTCAGCCTCGTCGACATCGGCCCGAATCGGCCCGAGCATCAGATCGTGCCCGACCGCGACGACTGGTCGCGGCCTACGATCGTCGTCGTATGTTACCCAGCGGCCACCGCCGGCCGCTTTGGCGACATACATGGCTCTGTCCGCGTTGTCGATCAGTGCGTCGGCATTCCTTACAGTGTCTGTGGTGAAGGCGATACCGATGCTCGCATCGATGATCACGATCTCTTCCTCGACACTGAACGGGGCCGCCAGCGCCGCCCCGACGCGCTCGGCGAGCGCGATTACCTCGTCGGGCCCTGCGACTTGCGGGCAGAACACCGCGAACTCATCACCGCCAAGCCGCCCGGCCAGGTCCGTCGAGCGGATCGTTGATGCGATCCGTTTGCAGACTGCCTGCAGAACGATGTCGCCGTAATTGTGACCAAGATGGTCGTTGACGATCTTGAAATGATCGAGGTCGATGAACAACAGCGCGCACGTTGTTGTCGGATCCGCCAGCGCCCGATTGACCCGGCCGACGAATCTCGTCCGATTGGCGAGGCCGGTGAGCCCATCGTGGGTCGCCATGTGCACGAGGCGCGCTTCGTAGCTGCGATCCGGCCCGATTGCGGTCAAGGTCAACAGCGCCTTCGCGACATCGTTGGTGCGGAACATGCGCACGTGAGCGCGGAACCACTCGGCGGGGCGACCGTCCGCCCCCACCCGGACGCTGACCGGATTCCGAGCTTCGGGAGTGTTGTGATTGACGTACGTGGATAGGTCCATGCGGTCGTCGGGATGGATCACTCTGAGCCAGCCGTCACCCGCCGAATCGCTGACGTCGAGGCCGCTGATCGCCGCCCACTCGTCGTTCGCATCGATGAGCGCAGACCCCTCGAACGAGAGCACCGAAACAGGAAGATCGTCGAACGATTGCATCGCGAAGGATGCGGACGCCCGCCCGCCGATGCCGTGGACCGTCCGGTCGTTTTCGATGGGGGAGGCCTTTTTAGTGTTCACGCGAACCCTTTCGCTGTGGATGCATGTCACCAAGGTCTGGAGCAACGAATTGGGTCGTGTAGCACCCGCTATGCGTCGCTCCGAACCGTTCGGTTGCGTCTTTTCTTCGGGAGTGCGAGTTGAGCGCCACCGTTCCTGAAGGTCTGCAGGACTGCCCTATCTCAGGGTTGAGCGACCCTGGTCTCGGTGTTGATGTCTTGCTGATCGCACTCTTGTAGCAAGCGACGGGCTGGCCGGCAACGCTGCCGGCCAGCCCGTCATCTGTTCACGGATGGCGTCGAACGGTCGTCAGGCCGCGGCGAGGTCAGTCTTGGCGAACACGTCCGGCACAGGGTATTCGCCGAGCACGTACAACAAGATCGAGGCGTGTTGGGCGTCGATGATCTGAATCGACCCGGCCAACATGATCGCGTCCTTGTCGGTCAGCACGTTCTGTGCGTTGAGGTAGGTCGCCGATGCGATCTGCTCCAACAGCAACGCCAGCTTCGCGGCTCCGGCAACATCGGTGACCTTGGCGAACTCAGCGTCCACGGTGGGCTTCAAGGTTGCATCCGGCTCAGTGACTTCAGCGAGGCCAGCACCCGAGAGCACCTTGTTCCATGCGTCGAGGTGCTCCTGGTGTTGAGCCATCGCGACCGTCACGAATTCGCCAACGGCGGCTGGGACCTCTCCGAGGCTGCCGGCTCCAGCAGCATCAAGCGCTGCCTTGTAGGTGCCGACCGCGAGCACTTCCAGGCCGGCCGCGAGACCGGCGACCTTCAAGTCGACGCTCCCGTCGCCAGCCATAGTCGTGTCGGGCGCCATCGTCTCCATGGTCGTACCGGACGTCGTGTCCGGTGCCGACGACCCGCCAGTAGTGGAACCTGTCGAGTTCGGTGTTGAAGCGACGCTGTCGTTGGCGTCGCTGCCGCATGCTGCGGCGACGAGACCAGCGCCGATCACAGCTGCACCGGCAAGGATCTGGCGACGAGTGAGTGACGGACTGAGTGTGGTGGGCTCGTTCATTTGACGGCTCCTTCTTCTGGTGGGCTTGCCATTGTGACGCCTTCGAACGCGTCGGGGAATGCGACGCTTCCGGCCGCGGCCGGGAGCTTGGCGATGTCGGCGCCAAGAGGAATTGCAATCAGCTCCGGTGCCCCGCCCTCGAGCAGCGCACCAACAGCACGCAAGGTGGCCAGGTGCTGGCATTCGACACCCATCACGCTCGCCATCAACACCCGCGAGGTGACATCGGTGTATCGGTTCAAGTCACCGAGGTAGGTTTCGGTCGCGACCTGTTCCAAGGTGGCAGCGAGCTTGACGACGTCGAGCGGTGCCGCCAACTTCGGCTTCGCAGCCTCCACGATGGGGGTGTACTTCGGGTTCGTCGCTGTCTGATCTGTCCCACCGAGAGCCTTGGTCTGCGCGGAGAACGCCTGACGATGCTCATCATGTTGGCTCATTGTGGTCTGGGCGAACTTGATGATCACGGGGTTGCCGTCCTTGATGAACGGCAACGTCAACGCTGCCCCATACGTCGCAACCGCCAGAAGCTCCAGCGATACAGCGGTTTGCAACTGCATCACATCGATATCCCCGTCGGCCGCAGCAGCACTGCGGGCGAACACGGAACTGACGGCACCGATACCGAATACGCCGCCGACTGCCATCGCCACACGGCGGATCAGGCGTTGCCGGTCGTGTTCGAAGTCGGCGATTGCGGTGGGGTCGGCATGTGCGCCGCTTCGTCGCCGGTCGGACGCGTAGTCTGCCAAATCTGGCAACGTCACCCGCCCGACTGCCATCGCGTCGGTATGTAGGTCTTGCGACTCTTCGATCAACGCGCCGAGCGCGCGCTCGTCGATCCGATCCGGTCTGGTCAAATTGCTCATTTTGTTGCTCCTCATCTGGTTCAGGAGTGACACCGGAGGTCGGCATCACCAACGACAGTCACCGGGGTCCAGGGCCACTGCAACGCTGCGGGCGGCCGCTACCCGATTGCGACGACACGCAAACAAAAGAAAGCAAAGAAAACGCCCCGGCGACCCCCGCCACGGTTTGCGGCTGCGCATCCTTGGGTATGTACGGAGGTCTTCGAGTCGCCCGTACTCGACCGAGAGAGGGATCCCCATGAGTTCCGTTCCGTTGCGTCCACCATCCGACCGTGGTTCGTTCCTTGGGAGCTTGACAGTCGAGGTCGGGTTGCGGCTCGTCGCCGCGTTGGCACTCTTGGTCGGAGGATTGGTCCACCTCGAGCTGTATTTCCGCGGCGGGTATCGCTCGTTCCCGAATGCCAACCTCGGCCGCTCGTTTCTTCTCAACGGAGCGGCCTCGGTGCTCGTCGCGGCAGTTCTGCTGATGCGCCGCGATGTCATCGTTCGGCTCGCTGGGATCGCCGTGACCGTTGGAACGCTGATCGCGTTCTACCTCACGCGCCGAACGAACGATGGGATCTTCGGATTCACCGAGAAGGGCTTCGAGCCCTCACCGCAAGCTGCCCTTGCCCTGATCGTGGAACTCGTCGCTGTCGTCGTCCTCCTGGCCAGCTTTGTACCACCACTGGAGTGGACACGTCAGTCGGTCTGCAACGTGAAGGTCGCTTCCGTGCTCGCCGTAGTCGTCATCGCGGTCGGCATCGTCGGCAGCGTGGTCTGGGCGCGCAAAGACGCCACCAGTGCCGCTGACCCGTCAACGGCCGCTGACGCAGCATCCCCGGGCGCAAGCACCGCTGTCCCCGGTGGTCAGGCCATCTCGATCAAAGATTTTTCGTTCAACCCTGCGAGCGTGTCGATCAAGGTCGGCGACTCGGTGACGTGGTCCAACGCCGACGGCGCCGCTCACAGCATCCAATCCGGCAACGATGCCTTCGACAGCCCCGACAAGATCGCCCCGGCCACATCATTCAGTTTCACCTTCGCCACCGCCGGCACGTTCACCTACATCTGCGGCATCCACCCGTACATGAAGGGCACGGTCGTGGTTACTGACTGAGGCTGACGGTCGTTCTCGGTACGGCGAGACCGTCGTAGTGACGGGGAATGGGCGGAACGGGTAACCGAGGCTCCACACATCCACGGGCGATTCAGCGTCCGAAGTCCCGAAGGCGGCAGAGAGCCCCGAACGCGGCAGAGCAGGCGTCCCACTCGGGACCCCTGCTCTGCGCGGGTTCGTGAGGTTGCGCCGGATCGGCCGTGGACGGTCCGGCACTTGGGGTACTCAGTCGTTGAGGACGCCGCAGGCGGCGAGATCGGTGGCCTCAGCCGGGAACGATGGGTTGAGATCGCTGATCCCTGCGGCGAGGTCGTACTCCCCATTGTGGTTGTAGTCGACACCGTGGATCACGACGACGCCCTCGCCCGCGGCGATTGCCTTCGCCACTGCGCGTTGGGTCTTGATCCTGTCGCGGTCGTAGTCGAGGACTCCACCCGGTGCAGTCGAGTAACGGTTGACGGCGAGAACGCTCGCGGGACTGGTATCGCCCGATGTGGTGAACGACACCACGACCGGCCCGTAGAACGGCAGCCCTTCAAGCGTGGCGAGTTGACGATCGGCGCCGGCTGCCGCATCGGTGGGGCACTCGTGCAACGCTGTCTTACCGAAGTGGATGTGGGCAGCGTGGGGTGCGTTGGCCAGCAAGCCTGTGGCATCAATCGAAGCGTTCAGCTTGTTACCGGTGACGGTCACCGTTGCCGTGCCGTTAACGCCTGAGTTGTTGAGTGGGGTAAGTGTGGCAGTGACGGTTCTGCTGGTGTCCTTGGCGGAGGTGGCTGCTGGCATCGCCATCAACCCGGCGCCGAGGACGGCTGCCGTCACCATTGTGCGAGTGCGTATCTTACTCATGCTGGAATTTCCTTTGTTTGGGGGGTTGTCGTGGACTCGCGCCGGTACCCGACCGCGACTGCGCCTAAACCTGGACCCACCGATAGTCGAGAGGTGGTTCACTGGCCGAGGACGTTCGAACATGGAGTCAGAGCGCCGAATTGACGTCCAGTGGTTGCTATCCCTCGGGCGTCACGGGTCGGATCGCCGACTCGATCTGGTCAAGTCGCCTCAGCAAATCCGCCCAGCCTGGATCGTTGTTGATCGTCGGCGGCGCCGCGGAGGAGGATGTAGCGATTCGTTCGATTTGGGTCTCGTCCACGAGCCGGGCGACGACGCGCTGCTCGACCGGATTCTTCTCGAGCTCAGCGGCTTGGGACTGCTGCGCTACTTCGACCCGGGCTGCCTGCCACGCCGACCAGTGACCTGACACGAGTGCCCAGAGCGACAGCGCCGACACGTAGGCCACGCTGCTCAGGAGACCGAATGCGATGGAGACTGGGATCATCGCGATCCAAAAGATCGTGAACCAACCGTTGACTCGACGCATGAACACTGGGTCACCTTGCACCGAGGCCCACAATGACTTCAGGACCGACATGGCGGACTTATGCCCCACTTCACTCGCTGTGAAACACAATGTGAGCGGGCGAGCGGGCGGCCATGCTGTCGCTGCGAAGCGAAGGTTTGCAGGGCTTACGGGCCGGGTACCAGCACCTCTGGAACGCCGACCAAAAGGTGTGAACATGGACAACAACAAGAACGCTGATGTGGTGGATGTTGTGCTCGAGCAGCACGTGGCAGCGAAAGAGAGCCTGATTCGGGTGGGCTCCGAGTTCGTTGCGACCCAAACCCCTGCGGCGAGCAATGCCTAGGTTGACGGGTGTTCGCTCCGGTCACGACGGTGGTTCCGACGTCACGATCTCTGACCCGCAGCGAAGCGCGGCGGGCGTTGTGGCAGTCGCTGTATCGCTGCGGCGAACGGTCGCTCAGCTCGGCGTCACTGACACGGCGCGCACGCTGAAGGCCATTAACCAGACCGACGGTTTCGATTGCCCTGGTTGCGCATGGCCAGAACGACAGAACCGCCACATCATCGAATTCTGCGAGAACGGCGCCAAGGCGGTCGCCGACCAGGCCGCGCACGCAAGGTGCACCCCGCAGTTCTTCGCCCGGCACTCGATCGAGGAGCTTGCCGCACAGGACGACTACTGGCTCGGTCAGACGGGTCGTCTGACTCATCCTATGATCCGCCGCGCCGGGGCCAGCCACTACGAGCCAGTCGAATGGGACGAGGCGCTGACAATCGTCGCCGACGAACTCCGGGCACTTCGCTCGCCGGATGAAGCAATCTTCTACACGTCGGGTCGGACCAGTAACGAGGCGGCGTTCGCGTATCAGCTCCTGGCGCGCGCGTACGGCACGAACAATCTGCCGGATTGCTCGAATATGTGTCACGAACCAACGAGCGTTGCGTTGACCGACGCGATCGGGATCGGGAAAGGCTCAGTCACCTTCGAAGACTTCGACGTCGCCGATCTGGTGATCGTCGTCGGTCAGAACCCAGGCACGAATCACCCGCGGATGCTCACAACACTCGAGGAAGTGAAGCGCCGCGGGGCGCACATCATTGCCGTGAATCCGCTCCCGGAAGCGGGTTTGCTGCGCTTCAAGAACCCGCAACGCGCCAGCGGTATCATCGGGCATGGGACCACACTCGCCGACATTCATCTCCCGGTGCGCCTCGGAGGCGACCAGGCGCTCTTCCGCTGGTTGACCAGGCGAGTCATCGAGGCAAATGCCGTTGACCGCGACTTCGTCGACCACTACACGGAAGGTTTCGACGCATTTCGTGAGGCGCTGCTGCAGGATCCGGTCGACCTGTGCGCGGACATCGGGGTTGCGGACGAAGCACTGCAAGCGACGTGGCAGATGGTGCGTTCCGCTCGCCGAATCATCATCTGTTGGGCGATGGGCATCACGCAACATCGCGACTCGGTAGCCACCATCCGTGATCTCGTCAACTTCGCACTCGTCACCGGCAGTATCGGCCGACCCGGCGCCGGGCTGAGCCCCATTCGCGGGCACTCCAACGTGCAGGGCGACCGCACGATGGGGGTGTGGAGCACACCCGAAACAGTGCTGCTCGATGCGATCAGCGACACGTTTGGATTCGACCCGCCGCGTTCGGCTGGCCTCGACTCGGTCGAGTCGTTGGAAGCGTTGCGTGACGGCAAGGCCCGAGTGGTCGTGAGTATGGGTGGCAATCTGGCCCGTTCACTGCCTGACACCGAAACCGCCGAACGGGCTCTGACCGATTGTCGGCTCACCGTGCACATCTCGACCAAGCTCAACCGTTCCCATCTGGTTCCCGGTGAGCTGTCCATGATCCTGCCGACCTTGGCCCGCACCGACATCGATCGGCAAGCAAGCGGGCCGCAGTTCGTGACGATCGAGGATTCCTTCGGCACCGTCCACCGCTCGATCGGCAGACTGCAACCCGCGTCGACACACCTACGGTCGGAGGTGTCAATCGTCGCCGGCATCGCCCGCAGGCTGGTCTCGAACTGTGGCGTGCAATGGGACGACTACGAGTCCGACTACCGAACGATTCGCAGCGACATTGCCCGCGTGATCCCCGGGTTTGAACGATTTGAAGAACGCGTCCTCCAACCGGGCGGCTTCCTACTGCCACACCCACCACGAGACCGACGCCAATTCCCGACTCCATCAGCGACGGCACGGTTCTCAGTCGAAGCGCTGCACCCGCCGTACCACCATCCCGGTGGACTGGTCCTGCAGAGCCTGCGCTCTCACGACCAGTTCAACACCACCATCTACGGCCTCGACGACCGATATCGGGGTGTCACCGGCGGGCGGCGGGTGGTGTTTATCAACGCCGACGATCTCGACCGGCTCGGACTCCGTGCGGGCTCGCTCGTCGACATCGTCGCCGGCAGCGCAGAATGCGAACGAGTCGCCCGCGCGTTCCGGGTGGTCTGCTACCCGACGCCGCCCGGATGTGCCGCCGTTTACTACCCCGAAGCCAACGTCCTCACGCACATCGACAACCGTTCAACCGCTGCCGGCACGCCCTCGTACAAATCCATCCCCGTGACCCTGCGGGCGCCCGGCGACAGCGAGGTTCGTGAGGCCTGACGAGCGCCGCCGATCAACGACGTTCGGCGCCGGTGGTCATTCACGCTGAAAGTGGTGTTGCGAACGCTGCCCGATCGATTGGTGGCTCGGCAGCGCTACGACCCGACAAATTGGCCAAATTGCCGAGTTTGAAAATGGACGGGATGGGTAGCAATACGCACCCGTTCTACAACAAGGAGTCTTCATGTTCCATCAACTTCGCATCGCGCGCAGGCTCTGTGTGGCAGGCGTGATCCTCACGGTCAGTGGCGCCACGCTCGGCCTATTCGGGGCAGCCACATACGCGGTCAGTGTCGATCCGGGCTCCACCACAGCCGTGGCTGGCAACTCGCCGTACTCGACCGTCGGCAAGACCTGCGACCCGAATAGGAATGGCTACCACTTCATCATGAACGGGTTGGAATATCCCGCAGGGTCGGTTATCGATGCGGCCGACTTCGGTCCGATCAACATCACGTTCTCGGACGGAAGTACTGCAGTTGCGTCCTTCACCGATCTTGCCGGTGACAAGACTGCGCACTTCCTGAACAGCACCGTGAATCAGACCGGCAATTTCACGATCACTTCCGCGACCATGGCCTTTCCCGCAGGAAGCGATATCACTGGGTTCGGAAATTTCGTGATCAGCCACCCGCCGTGCGGAACGACCTCTACCACGACGACGACGACTGTTGCGCCGACGACGACGACTGTTGCGCCGACCACCACCACGACCTTGGTGCTCTCTGAAACCCCCGTCCTGCCGACGACCACCACCCTCGTCGCCTCCCAGGGTCCAGTGCCGACCACCACGACACCACTGGCCAGAAGTCTGCCGGTCACCGGTACTGCAGGGCGGACCGCGATCCTCGGTCTCTTCGTCCTCGGCAGTGGACTCACGCTGCTGGGCCTGGCACGGCGTCGCACAGTGCAGAGCTGACACTCTCGCGCTGTCAAGTTGAGCGAACGGGTGTCCCGGACCATCGGGACGCCCGTTCGCCGTTGTGTGGCCAGCCTCGATGATCGCCAGCGCGACGGGCGTTGTGGGACGGCGGCAGCCGCCACGTGATGAGAGCTGGCGTGTTTCAAGTGCCCCCTTCGGGGGTACTGGGTGCGCCATGCAGGAGATCTCGTCCGATGAGAGGTCGTGGAGCGACGTCCCGTGGCGGACAATTATTGCGTCAGTCGCAGTGCTGGTGTGCACCTACGTACTGCTGACAGTTGTTCTCGCAACCATTCGCATCCTGGCATGGGTGGCGATCGCCGGTTTCTTGGCCATCGTGCTGGCACCGGCTGTGCGGTTTGTTCAACGCTCGCTCGGTGGTCGGCGCACGCTTGCGACCTGCCTCGTCATGTTCACCGCGCTGGCGGCAACCCTGGGTGTTCTGACGCTGTTTCTGCTACCGGTCAGGACTCAATTGATCGACATCATCAGCGACCTACCCGGCACCGTACAAAGGGCCGCCGACGGGAAGGGGCCGATTGGGCAGTTGGTGAAGAGGCTTCACATTGAGAGCTATGTGCAGGACAACGAAGCACAACTTGTCAACGCTGCGAAGCGCCTGTCTGACTCTCCGATCGACACAGCGGCGACAGTGCTCAGCGCGGTCTTCGGGCTGGTCTCGGTACTGCTGATGAGCACGCTGTTCCTCACCCAATCCGAACCGATGGGGCGTGCGTTCCTCGGGATCGTCCCGCGTCGTCGACGCGCGTCCGTTCGAATCATCGCCACGGACGCAGCAGGTGCCGTCAGCGGCTACATGGTGGGGAACTTGCTGGTCAGTCTCATCGCCGGCGCGGCCGCCTTCGTCTGCTTGATGGCTTTGGGTGTGCCCAGCCCTGTCGTTCTCGCGCTCTGGGTTGCGTTCGCCGATCTGATCCCGCTGGTCGGTGCAACCATCGGTGCCGCCGCGTGCGTGCTGGCCGCCTACCTTCACTCGCCGAGTGCGGGCCTCATCGCGCTGATCTTCTTCGTGATCTACCAGCAGCTCGAAAATGGAGTCATCTATCCGTGGCAAATGGCTCGCAAGGTGCAGGTCAACCCCCTCGTGGTGTTGCTGAGTGTGCTGCTCGCCGTCGAACTCTTCGGCATCGTCGGGGCCCTGCTTGCGGTTCCTGTCAGTGGCGCCCTGCAGGTGATCGTGAAGGCAATTCGTCAGGAGCGCCCGCTCCCACAACTCGTGCTACCCGACAGCATGGCGGACGGCGAGTAGGGTCTGGCACGAGTTCAACCTGATGGCCGAGGCCGGGTTCGACATGCTGTTCTCGATGATTGCCGGCGAGCTGCCGGCTGTCGCGGGCGTACAACGAACTGTCGAGGTGATCACGGGCGACGATGGCAACGACATCACGCTGTACATCCATCGTCCTGAGGGTGCGGACGGTCCACTGCCCGGCATCCTCCACCTGCACGGTGGTGGCATGACCATCCTCGAGGCGTCCGCGTCCGGCTATCAGCGTTGGCGCGACCAACTTGCCGCCTCCGGCCTTGTTGTCTGTGGCGTCGAGTTCCGCAACGCGAGCGGCAAGCTCGGCCCGCACCCGTTCCCGGCCGGCCTCAACGACTGCTCATCGGCACTGCGTTGGTTCGCAGCGCAGCGCGATCGCCTCGGTGTCTCCAAGATCATCATCTCGGGCGAGTCGGGTGGCGGCAACCTGACCCTGGCCACCACTCTGAAAGCGAAGCGTGACGGCCACGTCGACCTGATCGCCGGCGTGTACGCGCAGTGCCCGTACATCTCTGGCAGCTACGCCGCACCGTTGCCGGAGCTGACCTCGTTGTACGAGAACGACGGCCACTTCCTGAGCTGCGAGCAGATGGGCGTCATGGCAATGCTGTACGACCCCACACGCGAGAGCGCTTCGAACCCGCTGGCGTGGCCGTACTACGCCGAGTCCGCCGATCTCGCGGGCCTGCCGCCCCACGTCATTTCGGTCAACGAACTCGACCCGCTGCGCGACGAAGGGCTGGCCTATTACCGCAAGCTGGCTGCTGCCGGGGTGCCGGTTGCGGCCCGCACCGTGAATGGCACCTGCCACGCCGGCGACTGCCTCTTCGAGGTCGCGATTCCCGAGGTCTACAACGCCACCATCCGTGATATCAAAGGCTTCGCCGACTCCCTCTGATCGCTGGAATGGCGGGCGTTACCTGAGGATTTTCAGGTGGGCGCCGGCTGTGGACGCGAGGGTGCGCTCGTCGACGATCGTGCTCGGGCTGCGACCGGGCGGGCAGCAGCTCTCGATGACTGCTGGCAAGAGCGACGGCAGCCAGTTGTGACCGAACGCCGAGCTTCTGCAAGACCGAGCGGATCTGTGAGCGCACTGTTGCCAAAGCGACGAAATTGGCCTTGGCGATGTCGACTGCGCTCTGGCCGTCAATGAGTGCGCCGAGCACGAGGGCTTCGCGCTGCGTCAGCCGTTCAATGGTGGCGTCGGCGGTCACGGTGCCAGCCCGTTCGCGGCGCAGCTCCTCGAGGAGTGCGGCACGATCGGCCCGACCAAGTACGGTGCCACCTTCGCGAACGCGACTGAGCGTTGCATCGACCTCGTCGAGTGCGGCGCCCTTACCGATCCACCCGGCTGCGCCCGCTTCGACAAGCTCGGCAAGGGCCATGCGCCGCCGCTCGGCGGTGAGCACCACGACCTTCGCGCCGGTAGCCGCGAGTGGTCCAACCAGCTCGATCCCACTACCGAGACCGCCGCCGATGTGGAGGTCGACGAGTACACAGTGGGGAGCGAAGCGTTGCGCATGAGCGATCACATCGAGTGCCGTCGGGCCGCTGGTGGTCTCCACGTCCCAGTTCCGCTCGCACAACGCCAGCTGTAGACCCAGCGCCACCAGCACGTGCTCCTCGACAAGGAGGACGCGCGGCTTCATCGGGCCGCCGCCACCTGTCGGTTCACCTGTCATGAGGCCAAATCCATGGCAAAACAGTGAGCAATGCCCGTCTCATCGCGTGCCTTCCCGTCGTTTCTCGCCAACCGAAGTTGGTGATGCCACGGTTACATGTAGGTCGCGCGGCGCCCGCCTGAGCAAGCGATCGATATTATCTTGACGAAAACTTGAGAAAGTATTGGGAGCAGGCGCGGCGACGACCTCAGCGCGAGTGGTGGGCGTTCCCGCAGGTCGGGCAAGCAACGGACAGGCCGACACGGACCATCTGGTCACCACATTCATCACACAATGGGGCATCACTCTGACGTGTCCGAAGGATCCACAGCGATGAGCGGGCACCGGTCGCCGAAATGGGAACGGTGTCGGTGCCGGAGACGCGAGGGTGGCGACGCCGACTGCTGCGGGTCGTCAACTGTGGCCAGTGAAGGTGTGAACGGGTGTGCATGGAATGGCTTTGTTGTTCGGTTTTGTTGTAGGGCAGACGCCTAGAAGGCGTCTCCGAGACTGAGGAAGGCGGGGCCAGCGGTGACGATCATGAACACCGGCATGAAGCAGAAAACGATCGGAAACAGCATCTTGACGGTCAGCTTGGCTGCTGCCTCTTCCGTGCGTTGTGTGCGCTTCAGGCGCATCTCGGCCGACTGGATGCGCAGTGTCTCGGCAATGGGCACACCGTGCTTCTGTGCCTGCAGCAGTGCCGACACCAGTTGGCGAATCTCGACGATCTGTGCCCGGTCTGCCAAGGTCCGTAGCGCCTGGGCGCGCGGCACGCCGGCGCGGATGTCGCTCATCGTTCGCCGCAGTTCCTCGGTGAGGGGGCCTTCGGTCGTCGTTGCCACGCGGGCCAACGCCGCGTCGAACCCGAGCCCGGCCTCGACGCAAATGGTCAGCTGGTCGATGGTGTCGGCGGCTGCGGCTTGCATGGCGGCTTGGCGCTTGTCGCGCATACTCAGCACCGAGTAGTCGGGGAGGAAGAACATCAATGTGGCGCCGACGAAGGCCCAGATGGGCTGGCCGACGAGCAGCACCAGCAACCCGGTGAGCCCGGCAAGGGTGACCTTGAGCCCAATGACCCGGGGGAGGTCGAGGCCGTACGGATGCCCGGCCTGCACGAGGTTGACCTCCAGCCCGTCCACCATGGTCTTTGGCAGCACGCTGCGCGTCCTTTGACCAAGGCGGTGCAACAGTGACGACACGGTGGTGGAAGCCTCAGGCTGCGGCAATCCAGCGAAGAGGTTGGCTCGGGCGGCCGATGGTCGGGCGGCGAGGCCCCACCACAACATGCCGATCGCGCCGACCACCGCTGCCGAACCGAGAATGACCGTGAGGTTCATGGTTTCCGTTTCCTTTCGTCAGTCCGTCACAACGCCAGCGAGTTGACGATCCGGTGCGTCCAGATCGTGCCGACAACAACCAGGATTCCGGCGAGGATGAGCGCAACCAGCCCACCGCCGTGCGTCATCAGCGCGAACGTCTCAGGGTTGGACCGCCATTGCCACACGCCCATGAGAACTGGCAGCACAGTCAGGATTCGGGCCGACAATCGCCCCTCGGCCGTGAGCGTTGCTGCCTGGCGGGCCATGCGCTGGCGCTCGCGAATCGTGCTCCCAACCGTGTTCAGAATTTCCGAAAGGTTGCCGCCGGTGTCCCGGTTGATGTCGATGGCCGCCACCACCCATTCCAGGTCTTGGCTTCCAATCCGCCGCGACAGAGCGCGCATTGACTCTGACAGATCACGGCCCAGACGCGCTTCAACCAGTACGTGGGCGAACTCGCTACGCGCAGGCTCTTCCGCCTCTTCGGCCACCGTGTCGAGTGCCTGTGTGAGCCCGAAACCACTGCGCAACGTAGTGGTGACAAGGCGCAGCACGTCGGGCAACTGATCGGCGAATGCGGCCTGGCGCTTGGCCTTGGTGCGCCGTACGTAGAACCTGACGCCGAAGCAGATGACAGCCGCCGTCAGCAGAGCCAACAGCGCACCGCCGAGAGCAAAGCCGACGAGCCCACCGACCAGGGCGACAATGCCGACAGTGCCGAGGAACTCGCCGGGCTGCATCGAGATGCCGGCGACAGCAAGGCTGGAGGCGAAGTCGGCACGCTGGCCGTGCCGCTCGAGGGCTTCGTCGACCGCCGAGATGGTGCGTTGGCCCATGGTAGACACACTGCGCGGCTTGTCGATGCCCAAGCGAGCCTTCGACACCCGAGCGCGGGGAAACAGCAGCAGCCCGAGCGCGAACAGCCCAAGAAACACGCCAAGCGCGCCCAACCATAGGGGGGTCGACGACAGCGGCCCCGACGCGGAACCGGTCGCGGCCGGAGCTTGCGTGGCCGGTACAGCGGTGATCGTCGTCGCTGCCGCGGTGGTCGGTGCGGATGTGGGGGCCGGGTCGGCAATTGGCGCAGCGGTGAGGGGCGTCGTCACGGTGGCCACCTCCGCCGCGAGCAAATTGACGACCCGGGCGTATGCCGCCGAGACACCGGCCACGTCATCGGCAGGCGTAACGGTGCCGAGCGCGGCGAGGCTGTTGATGTCGGTCGCCGACGTCGTGAGGCTGATGGCCTCTACGGTGACACCCTGCACGGCGGCGATGGCATCGTCCAGGGTCGCCGCGCTGCCCTCGTCCTTGCCATCCGACAACAGCACCACCACCTTGTGTTCGGTGGGGGGCGCGAACTGCTGGGCGGCGGTGACCACCGCGTCGTAGAGCGCGGTGTCCCCATTCGCGGTGATGCCGTTGATCAGTTGGCCGAGCAACGCGCGGTCGGTGGTGGGTGGCGTCAATACGTTGACGTCGTCGCCGAACGTCACAACTCCGATGGGCACCCCCGCCGGCATCGACGTGACGAACTCGTTGGCGGCCGCCTTCGCTGCTTCGATGGCCACCTTCATGCTGCCCGATGTGTCGATCGCGAGCATGACCTCCAGGGGTGCCGCTGGGGCCTGGGCGCCCGCACTCGGGCTGACGGCAGTGGCTGCGAGCCAGCACATCAGCAGCGGCGCCAGTAACTGCAGTAGCCGCTTCATCGTCGCCACATCTCAGGGCCGCCGAACAGCCCGCCGGGCAATGTGACTCCGCGGTCGGCGAGCTTGTCGACGAACTCCGGACGGATGCCGGTCGCGACAAGGCACATCAGCTTGTAGTCATACTTGTAGATGTCTTGGAGGGTGATGATGTCGCCCTCCATACCCACCACCTCGGTCACGTTGCTGATGCGCCGTGAGCCATCACGGAACCGCTCTACGTGCACGATGAGATTGAGCGCTGACGCGATCTGTTCGCGGATTGCGCGCGTCGGCAGGTCGAAGCCGGCCATCAGCACCATCGTTTCCAGGCGAGCCAGTGCATCGCGCGAGGCGTTGGCGTGCACGGTCGACATCGAGCCGTCGTGACCGGTGTTCATTGCCTGCAGCATGTCGAGGGCCTCGGCGCCACGGACTTCTCCGACGATGATGCGGTCGGGGCGCATGCGCAGCGAGTTACGCACCAGGTCGCGAATAGAGATCTGCCCCTGGCCCTCGATGTTGGCCAAGCGCGCCTCGAGGCGGATCACATGGTCCTGCAGCAGTTGCAGCTCGACGGCATCCTCGATGGTCACGATTCGCTCCGTACTGGGAACGAAGCTGGACAACACGTTCAACATCGTGGTCTTGCCGGTGCCGGTGCCGCCGGAGATGAGGATGTTCATTCCCCCCTCCACCGCAGCTGCGAGCACCTTCGCCACCTGATCGGTGAGGCTCCCCATCGCGATCAGGTCAGTCACCCGAAACGGGTCGTGAGCGAACTTGCGAATGGTGAGGATCGAGCCATCCAGCGAGAGAGGCGGAATGATGACATTGACACGCGACCCGTCGGCCAGGCGAGCGTCAACCATGGGTGACGCTTCGTCCACGCGGCGGCCTACCGACGTGACGATGCGATCGATGACACGTCGCAGGTGGTCGTCGGAAATGAAGCGGGCCTCGGTCTGCTCCAGCACACCGTGGCGCTCGACGTAGATGAAGTTGATGCCGTTGACCATGATTTCGGTGACGGAGGCATCGGCGAGGAACTGTTCCAGCGGGCCGAGACCCATCACGTCGCGGGCGATGTCGTTGACGAGATTCTGGCGTTCCTGGGGCGACAGCGCCGTCTCGTCGGCGTCCATCAACGCTGTGATCTCGGCGACTACCAGGGCTTGCAATTGGTCCTCTTTGGACGCATCGAAGAGCCGACTGCCAAGACGCTCGAACAGGGCATCATGGACTTTGGCCTTGAACTCGGCGAGGCCATCGACGGGAACCTGCGGGTTGGCAGCGACCCGCCACTGACCGGCGATTGCGCCTCGTTCAAGTGCAGCCTGCTGGGCCTGGATGATGCGCTCGCTGAGGCTCATCGCCGCCAGCCCTTGCGGGCGGTATTGCCGTCGGTCGGAGAGTAGAGCTGCGCCAGTTGTTGCAGTTGCTTGGCAACCAGAGATTTCGGCTCGCTGATGACGACTTGCGTGCCCAGGTTGAGCGACAGCGGTATCTCGCGGCTGGAGGGGATGGAGCAGGAGATCTTCATGCCGATGGCCTGTTCGGCGTCGGAGGGGTTGAGCCCGACTTTCGAGTCGGAGCGGTTGAGAACTAGCCGTCTGTTCGCCTTTACGTGAATGTGGTCGAGGGCGTCGAGCGCTTTACGCAGGTTGCGGATGCTGCTCACATCGAGGCTCGACACCAGCAGCAGATCAGTCGCGCCTTCGAGGGCGGCGAGCGTGAGCTCGTCGAGCCCCGCTGGCGTGTCGACGATCACGTAGTCGAAGCTCTGCGCGAGCAGCGCCAACACCGCCGAGACGTGCGTATTGCGAATCGAGTCGGCATCCGCGTAGTCACGGGCGCCGACCAGGACGAACAACCCGTGCCCGCCGCTCGTCAGATGCAATTTGACGGTGGTGGCATCGATGTTGGCGGCTCGCGACAACTGCCCCAGTGTGCGCTCAGAGGTCAGCGAGAGTGCCGTGCCCAGATCGCCGAACTGGACGTCGAGATCGACCGCGACCACGCGGCCCGGATGGCGTTGGGCGAGCGCGACCGCGAGGTTGGAGGTGACAGCGGTCTTGCCGGAGCCGCCCTTCGGTGAGACCACCACGATCACTTTCGCTTGGCTTTGCGGCAGCGCAGCACTCTCGGCGCGGACCAGCACGCCCATTCCGCGCAGGGTAGTGGCCACGTCAACGAACATCTCGGGTGACATGTCGCCGCCGATGGTTACCGTCGGCATCTCCGACTCGTCTGGCAGGTCAGTTCCCATCAGCTCGCCACCGCGAACACCGTACCGAGGGTGATCGGTCGCGTGCCGTCATCGGCAACCGAGGCTGGGTCGATGGCCAACCAGACGCGGCCGAACTCGGTGGCGAAGACAAAGCGCTCCGACTGCTCGGGCGACAGGGCGAGCGTGACCACGTACTGCGACCCGGTCACTTGCACGACACCGGTGTTGTCGGTGGCATCGGGGCTCACCGGAGCATTGATCGTCTGCACGTTGGTGACCAGCACGTGTTGAAACTCCAGCCGGGTCACGTTCGGTGTAGTCGTGGGGCCCTGGGTGGTGGACGGTGCAGCCGGGGTGTTACCCGGGTCCGTCGCGACTGTGGTGGGTGGCGCTGTGGTCGCGGTGGTGTCGAAGGGCTCGGGCAGCCCCCCGGCGGAGTCGATGTCGAAGGGGTCGAACGAAAGGTAGACGGCCACCAGGTCGCCCTTCTCCAACGCTCCACCGACGGCTCGCTCGGGCGCGAACAGCGCCGATACCTGAACCTTGTCGGTGACTTCGTCGGTCACGTCTTCCTTGGGCACCAGGCGGGCGACCAGTAGTTGGTCACCGGGCAGCAGGTCGGCAGCGGCCACGTTGTCGCCCACGACGTCAAGGTTGGTGACAGCGCCGGGTTGCTTGAGTCGCGCCGGCACCTGCTCGATCGACACCGAGGCTTTGATGGTTTGTGCCTCGGCACCTCTCGGGACCAACTTGTCGACCACGTAGACGCCGACGAGCGCTTCGTCGCTCACCGCCTTGTCCTTCGCCGACTGCACGTAGCCGACCAATGCCACGGTTCCCACGATGGCCAGGACCATTGCAGCCAGGATCCCGAGTATCCGCCGTTTGTTGTTCATGTGGGGGTTGTTCCTTGTGTTGTGGATCCGCGGGTCAGCTGGAGAGGTAGATGCGGCAGGCGAAGAGCGCCGCCGCGGTGTTGCACCCTCCGGAACCGTATCCGCCGGACTGAGTGGTGAACTCCACGAAGTAGCCCCTGATGCAGGGGGTGTTGTCGGCGTAGTTCAGGTCGCCGTCGGCGCTGGCGTTGCACTGCTTCGTCAGCGTGCTGGGGGGAGCGCCGTAGTGGGCGGCACCATTGCCCGACCATCCGGTCAAGCGAAACAGTGCGAACGTCGTCAGGCAGTATGTACGGCCGCATCCCGTGAGGTTCGGGTCCCACACGGGTACCAGTAGGTCCTTGCCCACGAACGCGTCCAGTTGTACGTCGGTGCACGACTTCGGTGTGTTGCCGGTTGTACCATCGATACCAAAGCCTGCACCAACGGTGACCGTCGAGGGAGCGGAGCAGTTGATGTCGGTCCAGCCGAACTGACCGGAGGGGTTGGAACATCCACCGAAGTTGCGGGCACGGAAGGTGACCTTCTGTCCGAAACTCAGCCCGGTAAACGCACAGGTTGCGATGGTGAGCGGAAACACACCAGTCGCCGTGGTGAGGATGTTCCACTTCGCCGTGGCAGACCGAGTCACGTCGCCACCGCCGGAGCTGAACATGAATGCGATGTTTCGACTCATCGAAACTGTCGTGGTGCCGGTGCCGCAGGTCGGCGCGTTCGAGAGTAATGCACCATTGGTCTCGTACGCCGTGAAAATGGTCGTCGGCCGGCCCAGTGCGCAATCGGTGGCTTTCGCAAGAGCACCAGCATCAGCGGCGTTCTGTGTCTGACGTCGGGCCAAATAGGCACGGCCCCCATCGAACACGAGCGCTCCGAAGAGCACGAGTAGCGGCATCATCAGCACCACGAAGATGGCGGCAATTCCTCGATCGTCGTGGTGCGTCAGCCGCCGCATCGCATGGTTCCTTTCGCTGTGATCGGTTTGTTGCCGAGATCGATGAATGGAACGGAGAACTGGTAGCCGCCGGTGAGGGTGACAGTGACCTCAGCGTTGGAGATGGTGTTGCCCGCAGCGCACAGGCGGTCGATCGTCACCGTCATGCCCTGCGGGGTGTTGGGCTGGAGGCCCAGAGCGACGCTCCGCGCGGCATCTCGGGCCTCACTCGTCACTTCGACCTTCTTACTGAAGAACAAGCCGAACGACGCAATCGCGAACAGCAGCGCAATGAGGAAGGGAAAGACGAGTACGAATTCGAGCGCGACTACACCCCGGTCATCGGTCCTGTCACGAGCGGTTAGGTAGCTCCGCATGGTGTCCTCAGCGGGGCCGGGGCAGCTTGTACCGCCCCACCCCGAAATGAAGTTGACTCATGGGATTAGAGCGTTGAGCCTGGTGTACATTTTGGTCCACAGACCGGTCGCGAAGGCGACCGCAACGCCAGCGACGACGAAGCCGGCGACGAGCACGTATTCGATGGCGACCACGCCATCATCATCGGTGACTACGTCGGTGTCCGGGGTGAACTTTTCAATGAGGTTGTGCATTTCGATCCGCTCCCTGCTTGTCCCCATCCCGCCGATCGGGTTGGGCACGAAAGCTTGGCAAACCCCGAGCTACTCCCTAATCACCAATATTGATGAAATCGCGGATGCCCATCTTTCGTAGATTCATGCCATGCCAGTGGCGGCGAGCACAAGAGCATTTGCACGCAAGCACTCGCTCAACGCCTTCACTGCGGTGCTCTTCGGCCTTACCTTTTGGCGGCTGGGCTTCACACCCGAGCTGCCGGCAGTGTTCGCCTTCATCTTCGGCGGCGTGCTGCTGGCGGTGATCGATTGGAAGGTGCAGCGCCTGCCCACTCGGCTCGTCTACTTCACGCTTGCCGGTGTCGCTGGCGGGCTGCTGTTTGCCGCACTGTTGGAGTGGGACTGGCGCCCCTTGGCCACTGCGGCGGCGGGTGCCGTGCTGTTCGCCAACGCCTTCGCCCTCATCTACCTTGTCGGCCGTCATGTCGTGGGAATGATGCTGCTCGGTTTCGGCGACGTGCGGCTGGCGACCGTGCTCGGCCTGATGCTGGGCTGGTACGGCCTGCCGTGGGTGCTCTACGGCGCAATCGCGGGCAACCTGCTGGCGATGGTTGTGGCCATCGCCACCTGCATCCACCAGCGCAAGTTGCTGCTCCGCTTCTCGTTCGGCCCATCGTTGATTGCCGGCACGTGGCTGGTGGTGCTCATCCACGGCTAGCGCGCTGACCGGTGCCGAATGGCACATGGCTAACGAGGGGAACTAACGAGCCCAAATGGATGCCGTGCGCGCCGGCAACTAGGAACGTGGGATCGGTTTGCACCGAGGTCTCGCGGGGTACTGCCCTGCAGCGAATTTCGCCTCGACTGTGAACTCGGACAGGTAGGTGCCCCCATGATTGATTCTCTGCAACGGCGTACCGACGGCGACCTGCTGTCGGCTATCAACGCTGTCGTCAATGAACCACGGTTGTCGCTGGCGTTGCGACGGGCGGACGAGCTGCGACTCAGCGCCGCGCTCGCACCCAGGCCGGCGGCAGTGGCCCGTTGCCTTGCCGAGGTGATTCGCGATGGCGACGACGTATCGGCGCTCGCTGCGATTCACGCGATCGGTGCAGTTGCGGATGACGTAGCTGACAGCGTCCTGATCGGCATCGTCGCGGAGGGTGTCGAACCGTACGCCGCTCATGCGGCCTGGTCGCTTGCGGCCAGGCGTCCGCAGCCGGAAGCTGTCGGGCCGCTGTTGCAACTGTTCATGGGCGGTGGCTTCCCCGCCATGTTGGCGGAGCGAACACTGATCGAGTGGGCGCGTCTCGATGTGGAGACAATGGCCGAGGTCGCCCGTGCGGGAGCACAGATTTCAGGGTGGCCCGAGCGTCGCCGGCTCGCTGATGTCTACGAGTCCATGAGGGAAGTCGTCGGTGCACCGGGCCCGGTGCCCGGCAGGGAACTCTCGCTGAGCAGCAGCGGTCTCGTCGTGGTGCAGCCATGTGTGCACGCGCGCATCGATCGCGATGGTTCCACCTTGGGCGTTGGAGATTCGGGTGGGGTGGCCTCGTTGCTGCGCTCGCTCGGGCCGGCGTTGGCTGCACAGCCGTCCATCGCCGAGGTCATTACGGTCACGCGGTCGAATGGTTCCGAACCTGTCACCGAGTACATCGGCGACGGTCATCGGGTCGAACGCTTGGAGATTGGCCCCGATGGGCCATTGCCGTCTCGCGAAGCCTGGCAGTACCGGCTTGACGTCGAACGGCAATTGCTCGCCCTGGGAACCTCGCTCTGCGATCGAAAGGTCGTGTGGCACCTCCGCATGGCCGACGTTGGCACGCTGGCAGCTGCATCAGTTGCGCGCCGGCTCGGCCAGGCGGTTGTCTTCACGGCTGCTCCCGACCCGCACATCGTGCTCGATGGCCTGCAAGACACGGGTCGTCTACGTCGCGATCAATTCGGCGTCGAGGATTCCGCACACCAGTACTGGTTTCGTGCCCGCCTCGTCGAGCGAGTTGCTCGCCAGGCCGACCATCTGGTGCTGCTGCCGCGGCCAACGATCCGCACCGAGCTGAGCGAGCTGGTCGGCATCGGCGACGTGGTGACCGACGAACGTGTGACATCCGTGCCCGAGGGTGTCGACGTCGCTGCTGCGGAACGCGCTCGGGTCTCGCTGCGTCATCGCGGTCCGGACCAGGCAGTGTTGGCCGTGCTCACCGCCATCCCGGAAGAGCGGCGCGGCCTGCCGTGGCTGCTCACGATCGGCCGAATGCACCCTTCCAAGGGCGCCCATCGCGTTGTCGAAGCCGTGGCGGGCGACCTCACGCTCGCCAACGAGGTCAACCTGGTGATCGTCGGTGGCAATTTTGTGCAGCCGACAGCCGACGAGCGGTCAACCATCGAGCGGATACAGGCCGCAGCTCGCACCGCGCCTCGCGGATTGGTGACACTCACCGGGCATCTGCCTCCCGCCGACGTTGCCGCCCTGCTGGCGTACATAGCCGCCCACGACGGTACGTATGTCTGCGCAAGCGACAAGGAAGAGTTCGGGCTTGCCATCGTCGAGGCGCTAGCCGCGGGGGCGCCCGTCGTCGTTCCGCGACGTGGTGGCCCGCAGACCTTCGTTGTCGACAATGACACCGGGGTGGTGTGCGACACCTCCTCGGTGACTGCTCTGCGCGACGGAATTCGTCGGTGCCGCACCCTTGGCCAGAAGCCGGGCCGTCAGGACCGGGCGCGCAGCATGGTGCGCTCGACGCTCAGCATCGAGATGATGGCGTCCACCCTTGGTGGCGTCTACTGCGAAGTGGCTGCGGTGCGCGCGAACCGATGAGGTTGCTGATCGTCAGCCCCGACTACGCCTCGCATGCCGGCCCTCTCATCGAGATCGGGCGCGCCTGGAGCCGCGACTACGGCGAGGTGGTGGTGGCCACCGGCCCGGCGGTGCGGGACATGGTCACCGAGGCCGGAGTGGGTTGGGTAGAGCTGCGGCTTGGTAAGGGCAGCAACCCCGGAGTGATCGAGGAGCGATTGCAGCCGGTTGGTGAGGATGCTCACCTGCGGGCGTTCTTCGATGCGACCCGCGCCGGCCCGGTTGCAACGCTGCGCTACCAGGCCGACGCGCGGCGACACGATCTGATGCACGATCCCGACGGTGTGCTCGATCGACTGCGTGACATCGTCGAGCTGGTGCAGCCCGACCGCATTGCGGTTGACCATGTTGCGTTCGGCGCGCGCCTGGCCCTGCATGCGATGGGGCTGAACTGCGCGTCAGTGGTGTTGGGTCACCCCAGCGCGCTCCCGTCCACCGGCGAGGTGTTTGGCGTACCGGATGAGTGGCCAGCGGGCATGCGGCCCAGCGACGACGATCTCGCCGATTTATACGATCGCTGTGGCGCTGCGGTCCGGGAGCTCACTGGGGCGGCCGACGAGTTTCTTCACCGCCGCGCTCCCGAGCGTTCGCCGCTCGACGACCTGACCCGCGCTCCTGGTCAGCCGACCATCTATGCGTACCCCGAGGGGTTGCATTCGCCGTCCCGGCCGGTGCCGGCGAACTCGGTGTTCGTTGGATCGCTCGCCAGAGAGCAGTCGCTCGGGTCGTTTCCGTTGCCGGTCGGCGATGGCCTGCGGGTGACGGTGGCACTGGGGTCGTTCCTCAGCGCTCGCGGCGATGTTCTGCAGACCGCGGTTCGAGCAGCGGACGCGGCCGGTTGGCGACTGACGATTGCCCACGGCAGTACACCACTGGAGGATCTTGGGGAACCACCCACCGGTGCTGTCGTTGCTCGGCATCTGCCGCAGGTAGCGCTCTTGCAGTACACCGATGTCTTCGTCAACCACGGCGGCAACGGCAGTGTCACCGAAGCCGTTGCCGCAGGCGTTCCCATGGTCGTGCTCCCATTCTCGACTGATCAGTTCGCCGGTGCGGCCGCCATCGAGCGCGAAGGTGTCGGTGCGGTACTGGATCCCAACTCCTTCACCCCTGATTCGCTGAGGTCGGCCGTTGCGGCGCTGCTGGCTTCGGGAGCGTCCGAACGAATGGCGAAAGCGGCCGAGGGAAGTGCGCGTGACGGCGGGCCACAGAGTGCGGCGCGGGCAATCGCCGAACTGTCGCCCCCGCTGCGCTGATTGAAAGGTGCCGTCGGCCGGGCTCAGTCGGTGGCGGCCAGCAGCCCGTCGACGTTGTTCAGCACCTGCTGGTCATCATTGTGGGAGTGGGTGAAGCCCAGCTCGCGCTCTTGGCGAACGGTGTCGATAGAGCGGTACGCGTTGATGTAGGCGCGCCGGCGGCTGTGTGTTGAGCGGTTGCCGCCGGACCCGTGCAACACACCCTCGTTGTGCACGGTGATGTCGCCGCGGCGAATCGAGATTGGCTTCGGCTCTTCGCCAGGCCGTAGGTCGGTGACCAATGTGTGCTGCTTGGCGCGGTCGCCCGCTGCCGGGTAGTGCGGGCGCACCGGCTCGCGATGGCTCCCCGGTAGGAACTGCAGGCAACCGTTCTCCGGGCTGGTGTCGTCGAGAGCCAACCAGCACGTTGCGGTGCGCCGGTCGTCGGTGTTGATCCAGTACGCCTGGTCCTGATGCCATGCGAACACGGCATCCTCGCGACCGGGTTGCTTGGCAAGGAGCTGATCAAAGTCCAACGTCATGCCCTCGCCGCAGAGCTGCTCCGCAATCGTGTGGCTCACCTGTTCGAACACATTGCCCTGCCACTGCGGGTAGTACTTGCGCGGCACGACCACGTTGAACAATGCGTACGCCGATGGGTCGGTGCCGTACTCGCCGGTGACCATGTCGTTGAGGTCTTTGCCCGGCACCGCGATCTCGCCACGCATGAACGCGTCGTACACCTGGTCAAGGGTGCACACCTCCCCCTCGGTGAGGACCCCAGGGAGGTGCACATAGCCCTCGCTGAGAAAGTGTGCGTGCTCAGCCGGAGTGACGATGTAGCGGTTGCCGTCGCGGGTACCCATGTCGCCAACGTAGCCCCGCGGGTGGCGCTGGTAGTCGGTCGGTAGGGTTACGGGGTGGATCTTGACGGCAAGCTCGCCGCCCTCGAACTGGAACTTCAGCGGCTGGGCCGTGTGGTCGTCGCCTTCAGTGGCGGCGCCGATTCGGCGTTTCTCGTGGCCGTTGCGAATCGCACGCTCGGCCCGGCCGCAGTGCACGCGGTCACCGCGGTGTCACCCTCGCTGGCGGGCGACGAAGAGGACGACTGTCGCCAGCTCGCGCACGAGTGGGGCCTGCGCTGGACCCCCGTGGTGACCCACGAAATGGAGCGCGCTGCCTATCGGCTGAACGACACGGATCGTTGCTTCCACTGCAAGGCAGAATTGATGCACGTCGTTGCGCCCATAGCGGTTGCCGAGGGGGCGACGGTGCTGCTGGGGGTGAACCTCGACGACCTCGGTGACCATCGCCCAGGTCAGAAGGCAGCCAGCGAAGGCGGGGCCGAGTTCCCCTTGGTGACAGCGGGGTTTACCAAGGCCGACGTTCGCGCCGCCTCACAACAGCTTGGCTTGCGAACTTGGGACAAGCCGGCGATGGCCTGCCTGGCCAGCCGCATTCCGTACGGCACCGAGGTCACCGTGTCGCTGCTCAGTCAGCTCGACCGGGCCGAAGCTGCGCTGCGTCGGTTGGGGTTCCGCGAGCTACGCGTTCGCCACTACGGCGAGACCGCGAGATTGGAAGTCCCGCTTGCTGATATTCCCGCCGTCATTGAGCAGCGCGCCGCAGTGGTGCAGGCGGTGCGTGCACAGGGCTACCGCTACGTCACACTCGACCTCGAGGGTTTCCGAAGCGGCAATCTCAACGGCTGACCTAGCTCAACGACTGAGCTATAGCTCGCCGCGGTCGAGCAGCCCCAGCACTTCGCGCGCGCGAACCCGAACCTCCGCCAGGTCGCCGAGCCGCTGTGCGGCACGCACCTGTTGCACCACGCGCGGGTTCTTTGTAAAGCGTTCCTCGTGGCGGGCAAGGAAGTCCCAGTAGAGCGTGGTGTACGGGCAGGCATCGGGGCCGGTGCGCTTGGTGCGGTCGTAACGGCAGCCCTTGCAGTAGTCGCTCATCTTGTCGATGTACGCACCACCCGCTGCGTACGGCTTGGTCGACATCTGCCCGCCGTCGGCGTAGAGCGCCATACCAATCACGTTCGGCACCATGACCCACTCCGCACCGTCGACGAAGCCCGCCCACATCCACTCCGTCATGGCCCGCGGCTGCACACCAGCGAGCAGTGCCAGGTTCCCAAGGATCATCAGCCGCTGGATGTGATGCACCCACCCGTGATCGTGAAGTGTCTGCAGCGTCGTACTGACGCAACGCATCTGTGTCGGGGCTCGACCGGTGAACGCCGGTGGTAGCGGGCGCTGCGCGTCCAATACGTTCAGATCGCGATACTCCGCGCCGCGTAACCAGTAGAGCCCCCACACGTACTCGCGCCATCCGATGACCTGACGGATGAAACCTTCGGCGCTTGCAATCGGTACGCGCCCAGCGCGATACGCAACTTCCGTGGCATCGCAGACTTCGCGCGGATGCAGCAGACCCACGTTGAGGTATTGCGCCAGAAGGCCGTGGGCGAGGTGCCAACTTCCCGTCAGCATCGCGTCCTCGTGCGGTCCGAATCGGGGGAGTAGCTGGTCGATGAAGTGATGCAATCTGCGCACCGCTTCGGCCCGTGTCGTGGCCCAGGTGCCGTCCGGAGCGGCACCCCAGACCGTGCCAGGCAGGTCGCGAAGTACCTCCTGGTCGAGATCGTCCAGTACGGACACAGGCGGGTGCGGCCAATGATTGCGGCCATCCTTGGGTGGCCGTTGACGGTTCTCGGCGTCGAAGTTCCAGCGGCCCTCAGCAGGCTCGTCGCCGTCCATCAGATAGCCCAACCGTCGCCGCTGCCAGCGGTAGAAGTCCTCCATCGTGAGCCGTTTGCGGCCCTGCGCCCATGCGAAAAACTCGTCGGGATGGGTGAGAAATTGGTTCGACCTGCTCACGGTCGCACCGTTGCTCCGGAGCATCATGAGGCCGGCGCGGCTGGTTGGTTCCATGGCAACGACGGTGGTCGGATCGAAGTCTGCCCGATGGGCAGCGAGGCCAGCGGGCAGTGACGCTGCATGCCGATAGTCAACGTCGAAACCCTCGGCTCGCAGTTCCTCGGCGAACCGTCGCATCGAGGCAATCACGAAATGAGCTCGTTGCACGTGCCAGTGCTTCGACTGCAGCTTCCCAACGCTCTCGACCATCAGCACTCGGTGGGTGGCTGGTGATGCCTCAGCGAGTGCGCTGCCGTCACGGCTGAGTTGATCGCCCAACACCCACACCGTCGTCAGGCTCACCAACACACGCTCGCGCAGCGTTGCGGATCGCGCCACTCGGACATCTACTGTCACGCCCATGAAACTTTCGATGGGCATCAACTACGGCGGCGGCTTCAAGGAAGCGGTCAGCCGAGTAGTGGAATTGGAGAAGGTCGGCCTCGACCAGGTGTGGATCGCCGAGGCCTACAGCTTCGACGCCATCAGCCAGGTCGGCTATCTGGCTGCCAAGACCGAGCGCGTCGAGATCGGTACCGGCATCGTCAACGTCTACTCGCGTACCGCCGCACTGATGGCGATGACTGCCGCCGGTTGCGACTACGTCAGCGACGGTCGCTTCATCCTCGGCCTCGGTGCCAGTGGCCCGCAGGTGATCGAAGGGTTTCACGGCGTGCCCTACGAGAAGCCCATGCAACGCATCAAGGAATACATCGAAGCGTGCCGCATGATCTGGAAGCGCGAAGAGAAGTTCAACTACCAGGGCCAGACCTTCCAGGCGCCGCTACCCGATGGCCAGGGCACCGGCCTCGGCAAGCCATTGAAGATCATCAACCACCCGGTGCGCGCCGACATCCCCATCTGGTGGGCAAGCCTGAAGGACCGCAGCGTCGAAGCCACCGCCGAAATTGCCGACGGCTGGCTGCCGATCATGTTCATCCCGGAGAAGTTCCACAATGTGTGGGGTCCGCAGCTGAAGGCCGGAGCGGCCAAGCGCGATCCAGCGCGCAAGCGTCTCGACATTTCGGCCGGCGGCATGCTGGCCATTGACGAGTCGCTCACCGGCGAAGCCCGCACCAAGATCCTCGACATGGCTCGACCAGGCATGGCGCTGTATGTCGGAGGCATGGGTGCGCGTGGCAAGAACTTCTACAACGACATTGCCTGCGCGTACGGCTACGAGAAGGAGGCCGGCGAAGTGCAAGACCTGTACCTCGAGGGCAAGAAGGGCGAAGCCGCTGCGGCACTGCCCGCCGAGTGGCTGGAGCTATCGCATCTCGTCGGTCCGAAGAGCTATGTCAAGGAGCGCGTCGCCGCGTTCAAGGAAGCCGGTGTCACGGTGCTGTCGGTCAATCCCGTCGGCCCGGATGCAGTGCAGCAGATCGAGATGTTGCGCGAAATCGTCGACGGCTGATTCGCAGTTGCTCGGCGGCTACCGTCGGGCTATGGCGAACGTTCTGATCACAGGGTGCAGTACTGGCTTCGGTGAGCTTGCCGCGCTCACATTCGCCGACCGCGGGCACCGCGTCGTTGCGACCATGCGCACGCCCGGCAAGTCGGCGGCACTCGACGCGCGCAGCGAGATCACTCAACTCGCGCTGGACGTGTGCAGCACCCAGAGCGTGAACGCTGCCGTCGCACAGGCGATTGACGCGGTCGGTTCCTTGGACGTCGTGGTCAACAATGCGGGCATCGAAATGTTTGGTCCGGTTCACCTTGCCAGCGACGAAGAGGTTGCGTGGCAGTTCGACACAAATGTGACCGGTGTCGTGCGCGTGGCCCGCGCCGTT
Organism: Ilumatobacteraceae bacterium; assembly: GCA_043740085.1. Taxonomy (GTDB): domain Bacteria; phylum Actinomycetota; class Acidimicrobiia; order Acidimicrobiales; family Ilumatobacteraceae; genus UBA668. Next base: position 10,617 of record JAYUCY010000098.1, on the reverse strand, counting down.
GTGCCACACATGCTCGCCAACGGTGGTGGCACCATCGTGAACGTCGGCTCACTAGCCGGGTTGGTCGGCGTCCCCTATGGCGGGCTCTATGCGGCCAGCAAGCACGCCGTCGAAGCGCTGACCGAGGCCATGCATTTCGAGTTGTCGCAGCAGGGCATCCGCGTGCGCGTGGTCGAGCCGGGCCAGTTCGCCACTGAGTTGGGGAGCAACAGCGTGGTGTCGGCGGCGATGTCGCCCGACTCTGACGAGTACGAGCGGTGGCAGCGGTTCCGGGCGGCGCAGCGCAGCCTGGTCAACGGTGAGCCGGCGCCAGCACAGCAGGTCGCCGACGTGATCTACCAGGCCGCGACGGAGGTGCCCGGGAAGCTGCGCTACCTCGTTGGCGCCGATGCAGAGCTGGTCGGTGGTGCGAAGTCTGCGATGACCTTCGAAGACTTCGACGCCGCGATGCGTGCCACTCTCAACTGGTTCGAATAGCCACGCAGATCACAGAGACGTTCCTCACAGCGCCGGGAGAGCGGCTACGGTGCTGTCACTTCATCTGGGGGAGGAGACAGGTCAGCGTGACGTTGCTCGACGTAGAAGACGTAACGGTGCGATTTGGCGGCATCGTGGCCCTCGATGGGCTCTCATTCAGCATCGACGAGGGCCACATCTGTGGCCTCATCGGGCCGAACGGTGCCGGCAAGACCACCATGTTCAATGTGGTGAGCCGTATCTACCAGCCCACTTTGGGGTCGGTGAAGTTCCGCGGCAAGGAGTTGTTGAGAGTGCCGGCGCACGGCATTGCCCGGCTGGGCATTGCTCGCACCTTCCAGAACCTTGCCCTGTTTCCTTCGATGACATTGCTCGAAAACGTGATGGTGGGGGCGCACAGCCAGGGTCGCATCGGGTTTGCGCAGGCCATCTTTCGCATCGGCGCGGCCGCTGAGAACAAGCGCACTCGCGACGAGGCCGGCGACCTGTTGCATCAACTCGGTTTAGGCCATCTCGCATTTCGCCCAGCCGCCGGTCTGCCGTTTGGAACGCTGAAGCGGCTGGAGATTGCACGTGCACTGGCCGCCCGCCCGACCTTCCTGCTGATGGACGAGCCGGCCAGTGGTCTTGCTCACGGTGAGGTCGATGAACTTGGCCACACCATCCAAACAATTCGCGACCAGTTCAACCTGACCGTCCTGTTGGTCGAGCACCACATGGCCATGGTGATGGGCATTAGCGATCGGGTGGTCGCGATGGAATTCGGCCGCAAGATTGCCGACGGCACGCCGGCGGAAGTACAGGTCAACGAACGCGTGATTGAGTCGTACCTGGGGACGACCGCATGACGCTGCTAAAAGCCACAGGCCTCACTGCCGGATACGGCCCCGTCACCGTGCTGCAGCAGCTTGACCTGGAAGTGCAAGAGGGCGAGTTCGTCGTCATGCTCGGGGCCAACGGCGCTGGCAAGACCACCACCATGCGAGCAATCAGTGGCCTCATTTCGCGCCAAGGTCATATCGAGTTCGAAGGTGTCGACATCACCAAGGCGTCGCCCGACGCCATTGTGCGCGCTGGTATCGCCCAGGTGCCGCAGGGCCGTGGCACCTTCCCCGAACTGTCCGTCGAAGACAACCTGCACACCGGGGCATTCATCCGCTCCGACGCCGACTCGGTGCGCGACGACATCGCTCGCTGGCTGGAGGTCTTCCCTCGTCTCGCCGAGCGCCGCCACCAGCGCGCCGGCAGCCTCAGCGGCGGTGAGCAGCAGATGCTTGCAATCGCGAGAGCACTGATGGGCCGTCCGAAGTTGTTGCTGTGTGACGAGCCCAGCCTGGGTCTCGCGCCGCTCATCACGCAGGAACTGTTCGGCGTGCTGGAAGGGCTTCATCGTGATGAAGGTCTCTCCGTTCTGCTGGTGGAGCAGAACGCCAACCTGGCCATGCACATTGCCAGTCGGGTGTACCTGCTGGAAACCGGGCGCATTGTGGCCAGCGGTTCGGCCGCCGAGTTGAGCGCCGACGATTCCATCCGTAAGGCGTACCTGGGGTTCTGATGGCACTCTTCTTTCAACGACTCGTGGATGGCCTCAGCTATGGCAGCGTGTATGCGCTGATTGCGCTCGGCCTGGTCATCGTGTACCGCGGCACCGGCCACCTCAACTTCGCGCAGGGCGAGATGGCGTTGTTCTGCGCCTACTGCGTCTACCAGTTCGGCGAGTGGGGCATCCCCATCTGGCCGGCCATGTTCCTTGGTATGGGGGTTGGCTTGGTCATTGGCTCGGCCACGGAGCTGACGCTCATCCGCCCGATCTCCAAACGATCGCCGTTTGCGGTGTTCATCGTGACGATCGGGCTCTTTACGTTACTCAACTGGCTGGACGGTGCGATTTGGGGCAACCAGCAGCTGCCGAACTCGGGCGTTGGCAGCAAGCAGCTCACCTACCCCAGCCTGTTCCCCAACGATCCGCAGGACCAGTGGCTGCCCTTTGGTGTCTCGATTCGCTACGAGCGTGTCGGCATCCTGGTGCTGGTGCTGGTGCTTACCGGCCTGCTCTTCCTGCTGTTCAACAAGACCAAGTTCGGCCTCTCGATGCGGGCCGTGGCCAGCAACTCCGAGAGCGCCAAACTGACCGGTATTCGCACCAATCGCGTGCTGATGATGAGCTGGGGCTTAGCGGCCGCAATCGGTGCACTTGGTGGTGTCGTGCAGGCAGGCCTGAACGGCAATGTCAACCTTGGGCTGATGTTCACTGTGTTCATCTACGGCTCGGCGGCAGCCACGCTGGGCGGGTTCGATTCGCCAGGCGGCGCCGTCATCGGCGGGTTACTGATCGGCGTGATTGAAAACCTGGCCTCGGGCTACGCACCACAGTGGGTTGGCCAGGAGATGAAGCTCGGTGTGGCCTTCGTCGTGATTCTCGCGGTCCTGTTGGTGAAACCGTCCGGTCTGTTCGGCACCGCCAAGGTGGAACGGGTATGAAGTCGCTCGTATCGATCCGCGAGGGTGGCCCCGCCAACCGGGCATTCCGGCTGATTGCCGCTGTCTTCACTGCCGGCTTGGTGCTCTGGATTCCCACCAGCGCCGGGGGCGGCCTGATTAGCACCGCAATCGAAGCGCTCACACTGATGTCGGCCGCAATGGCGCTCAACCTGATTCTGGGCTACACCGGGCAGATCTCCATCGGGCACTCGGCGTTTCTCGGTATCGGTGCCTACACCACCGGCATCTTTGTGTCCCGCTGGGGTTTCAGTCCGTGGCTCACCTTGCCCATTGCGTTCGTGATTGCGTTCGTGGTCGGTGTGATCGTGTCGTTCCCCGCATCGCGGATCAAGGGCGTCTACCTCGCACTGGTCACGTTGTCGCTGGGCCTCGTGTTTCCCCAGTTGCTCACGTGGAAGAAGTTGTCGTGGCTCACCGGTGGCGGCGCTGGCTTACCCAACGACGACAGTCAACTGCAGACCACCGGATTCAACATCGGCCGCAAGGAAGGGCAGATGTTGCACTTCAAAATCTTCGGGTGGGACCCGTTTGGCGACCTGCGCCGGCCCGACAACAAGGCTGCCTTCTGGTACTGGATTGCTGCTGGTGTCGCCGTCATTGTCTATCTGGTGTGTCGCGGAGTGGTGAAGAGTCGTATCGGCCGTTCGATGATCGCAATCCGAGACAACGAGACTGCTGCGGCAGTGATGGGCATCAACCTCGTGTCGACGAAGGCGTTTGTATTTGGCCTCTCCGCCGGACTTTGTGCGCTGCCCGGGTGCGTGATTGCAATCAAGATTGGCAGCGTCAGCCCGGAGGGAATCACCAGCCTCACGGTCAAGGGTGCCATCACCTTCCTCATCGTGATGGTCATTGGCGGGGCTGGTTCGCTGTGGGGCCCAATTGTGGGAGCGGCGCTCTACGTGTTCGTGACGGAGAAGACCGGCGAGTGGGCGAATGACGGCGCGATTCCAGCGCTGATTCGCCCGTTGTTTGCATGGGCCAAGGTGCCGCCGGGTGACGGCATCTTTGCGATCCTCTTGATTTTGCTGATGTTCGTGGCGCCCCGAGGGATCGTCGGCGTATGGAACCAGTACAGTTCCAGGGTCGTTCGAGTCCTGCCCCGCCCTGCGGGCGCGGTTGGGCCAGCGCCGATGGCCCCAGTGGCCATGTCCACCGCTACCGACTCCGAGGAGGAGCACGAATGAAGCGTACGAGAGGCCTTGCAGCCGCCATTGCTGCCGCAGCTTTGTTGATTGCTGCATGCAGCGATGACAAGACCACCGATTCCGCTACCGCACCGTCCGCCGGCAACACCGCCGCTGTCGAGACCACGATCGCGACGGGTGAGACCACCGCCGAGACGGTTGCCGATACCACCCCGGTTACCGACCCGGCCGCTGAAGGCTGGACAGTCGATACCGACAACTGCGTCGACCCCGACGCTGCCAATGCGCCGATCGCGGGCACCATCAAGATCGGTTCGGTGATGCCGCTGTCGGGTGGCGCGGCCGCGGCTGCCTTCGCACCCGTCAAGGACGGCTACGAGGCGTACATCAAGTACGCCAATGAAAAGGGCTTGCTGGGCGATGTCAAGATCGAAGTCACCATCGAGGACGACCAGTACAACGCCGAGCTGACCCCCGGCGCTGTTGCCAAGCAGATCGATGCCGGCGTCAACATCTTCTCGGGCATCATTGGTTCGCCCAACAACCTGGCAGTGCGCGACACACTCAACGACAACTGCATCCCGCAGTTGGCATCCCTCACCGGTTCGCCGGCATGGGGCGAGGTGGCCGACTACCCGTGGACCACTGGTGAGCTGGTGCCGTACCCGGTGGAGTCCGCCGTCTACGCCGCGCAGATTGCCAAGCTGTACCCCGCTGGTGCCAAGGTCGCGCTGTTCCACGTGAACAACGAGTTCGGTCAGTACTACGTCGAAGCGTTCAAGGATCTGGCCGACCAGTACGGCATCGAGATCGTCGGCGAAGAGACCATTGAGTCCACTGACTCGAACCCGCCGACTGCGCAGATCACCAACATCGCCGCACTGAAGCCCGATGTGATCATGGCCGTGCCGCTGGGTGCCCAGTGCATCAGCTTCCTCGGTGAGGTTGCCAACGCAAAGGCAGCCAACCCGGACTGGACGCCCGCTACGTTCCTCACCAACACCTGCGCCAGCAGCCTGATTCTGGGTGCTTCTGGACAAGCCGCAAACGGCCTGTACACCTCCAGCAACCTGATCGACGTTGTCGACCCGGCCAACGCTGCCATCCCGCAGGTCGCCGAGTACCTCGCGTACATGGACGGTCTCGGCAAGGCCGAAATTGCCGCGACTGCCGGTGCCGGCTGGACAACGGCGGAAGTCACCGTTGCCATTCTCATTCAGGCACAGGCATCGCCGCAGGGGCTGACCCAGGCGTCCATCATCAACGCTGCTCGTAACTTCACCTTCACCCCCAGCCTCGGCTTGCCCGGTGTCGAGTTCAAGATGAGCGGCGAAGAGGATCCCTTCCTGGCCCAGAGCCTCATCGTGCGACAGTACGCAGTGGCCGCGGACGGTTCGGGTACCTTCACCGACATCGGCGAGCTGATCACGCAGTTCGAAACCTGATCACTCTGCAGCTGTCGTGAAGACCTCAGCCTGACGAGAGCAACGTGAATGTGGCCCATCCTTCGGGGTGGGCCACCTTCGCGTCTCCGGGTAGCCGGGTGCCTCGGCGTCCGACTTTGTGTCAAGACCTGGAACTCACAGCTCCAGCTCACAGCCGGACAGCCTTACGTACAACGCGATTGTCGGACCCGGCGCAGCGAGTCGGCGGTCAGCACGATCAGCCCCACCCACACGAGTGCGAAGCCGAAGAGCCGCGTGGCCGGCAGCGCCTCGTCGTAGATCAGCCAGCCGATGACGAAGTTCATCGAGGGCACGATGTACTGCATCGGCCCAATGATCGTCAGTGGCATCCGCTGTGCGGCATAGGCGAACAACATCAAGGGGCCAACAGTGGCCAACCCGCTGAACGCGGCGAAGGCCAGCTCCTTGTGCGATGCGCTGTTGGGAAGGCTGTTGGCGTGGCGAGCGAAGATCAGTGCCAGTGCGAGGGCCGGGCCAACAAGAATGAAAGACTCGGCCGCCATGCTCTCCACGGGGTTCAGTGGCACGTGCTTCTTGATGTAGCCGTAGATCGTCCACGAGCCGGCGACTGCCAAGGCCAACCACGGCACACCGCCGTAGGAGATGGTGAGCACGACCACGGCGGCGGTCGCAAACGCCAATGCAATCTTGAGGGCCATCCGCAACGGCTCGTGTAGCACAAGAACACCAACCGTGACCGTACCCAGCGGTGCGATGAAATAGCCCAACGCCGTTTCCAGGACATGATCGTGCACCACTGCCCACACGTACGTCGTCCAGTTCACAGTCAGCAGCACTGCTGCGGCGCCAACGCGGGAGAGCAGGGCGCGATCGTGCCGCAACACGGCGAGGAATCGCCAGCGTCGGGTGGCGGTGAGAACGATCGCCATGGTGATGGCTGAGGCCGTGATCCGCCAGCCGATCAGCTCGAACGCATTGAAGCCGTGCAGTTGCTTCCAGTAAATGGTGAGCAAACCCCAGATGGCAAAGGCCGCAATGCCGGCGATGATGCCGGCTCGCTGTTCTGCGTGCTGTTCGGTGACTTGTTGTTCGCGTTGCGGGGTTGTCACGCTATTGCAGCAGTGCGAGCGCGAGGTCGTTGAGATCTGCGGCGCGGTGGAAATCGACGCGCGGGTCCTGGTGCAACGTGTCGTGTAGGAACGCGAAGCTGAGGCCGGAAGCCGGGTCGACCCAGCACAGCTGACCGCCAGCGCCTGCGTGGCCGAATGCGCGCGGTGCCGACGGCATCCAGCGATGGAGGTGGAAGCCATCGTTGCCCGACACGTAGCCGGCGATCGTACGGTTGGCGGGCACCTTGTCCGAGACACTGACGCTGCCATTACGAATCGTGCCGACCGCGTCGACCAGCCATGCGTCGGGGAGCGCACCGCCGAAGTTGTGGAGGAAGTGCTGATAGATCGAAGCCATGTTCGCGGCCGATGCTACTGCGCCGCCACCCGGGATGCCCGCTGCCTGGGTGCGGTGGTCGTTGAGCGAGAGCAGCGCGTCGATGCCGATGGCGGCGACGGGCACGTACTCCTCCCGGCCGTAGGTGGCGACGAGATCTGCCGTGTCGGCGGGGTACTCGCCAGTCGCCCGAACCGTGACGGCGCCAACGGCCTCCGGGCCGAGAATGCGCCCGACACCGGCGGGTTGTATGACGCGCTCATGCACTACGTCGAGGTAGCTGCGCTGGTTGAGCGTCTCCAGCAGTTCGGCGATCACCCAATGGGCCGCCACGGGGTGATATTCAGTTTTCGAACCGGCCGGATAGTCCAGCGACCACTCGGCGAACTGTGCACGCCGGCCCTCGCTGGTGCCCCAACGATCGGGTCCGATCGGTGCCTGTGAAAAGCCGCCCTGCATGGTGAGCAGCTGCAGCACCGTGACGGTGTCCTTCCCGTGGTGGCCGAACTCGGGAAGGTAATCAGCGACGGGTGTGGTCAGGTCCAGCGTGCCGTCGTCGAAATGGGGAAGCAGTGCCATCGCCACGAGTGCCTTGGTGGCGGAGAAGATGATGAACCGGTCGTCATTGGTAGCGCCGCCGAACGATTCGAAGTGAACCACCTCGCCATCGAACCCGAGAGCAAGCTGAGCGGCGTTGATGTTGCCCGAGTCGATCTCGTGCTGGATGCGGTCGGTGAGGGCCTGCAGGCCGGTAGCGGAGAGGGGGGTCACGCTTCGTACAGTACGTGGCGAGGGGGAGCCGATGGCAGATGTGCGTGTGGAACGGGTGGGCCACGTAGATGTGGTCACCATCGATCGACCCGACGTGCGCAATGCGTTGCGGTTTCAAAGCTACGACGAACTCGAGCGCGCTGTCCGCGAGACGACCGCCCGCTGCCTGGTGATCACCGGCGCCGACCCGGCGTTTTGTAGTGGCGACGATGTGCGCGAGGTGATGGGCGGCGGCAACGGTCCCAAGCCCACCGCCGTGCTGCCGCGGCTGACACCCGCCGCGGGCGCACTGTTGCACACCGACGTACCAATCGTGGCTGCGGTCAATGGAGCCGCGGTCGGCTGGGGTATGGAGCTGGCATTGATGGCCGACCTGCGTGTTGCGTCGGAGCGAGCCAAGTTCGGTGAGCTCTTCGTGCTACGCGGCCTGTGCAGCGATGTCGCCGGGCTCGGTCGCCTGGCACAGCTGGTGGGTCGTGAGCGGGCTGCGGAACTGCTACTGACGGGCGACGTCATCGACGCGAAGACCGCTCAGCGGTGGGGTTTGGTGTCTCGCGTGGTGCCCCACGAGGAGTTGTTGCCGACTGCGATGGCGTTGGCCGAGAAGATTTCGTCGCGTCCGCCACTGGCTGTCCAGCGCTTGAAGGCCGGGCTGCGTGTTGCACTCGATCCGGATTGGGACGACCTCGGTGTGTGGGTCTCGAAGTCATTGGGTGCCCTGTTCCGAACCGCCGACCATCGCGAAGGCGTCCGCTCCTTCCTAGAACGCCGCGAACCCCACTTCACCGGCGAATAGCCAGACAGCCAGCGTCGGCGGCCGCCCGCCGAACTGACGCGTTTCTTTCTCACAGCTCCTGTTCCTTGGTTCAATTGCGCGTCACTTCGCCGACAAAGGTTGGGGCTTCGCCGAACTGACGCGTTTGTTTCTCACAGTTCCTGCTCCTTGGTTCAATTGCGCGTCACTTGCTGGATGGGTGGGTGCACCCAACTGGGGCGGCCGGGGGGCGCTGTGCTACCCATGCACTGTGACCAAGCTGCGGATTCATTGCGACGGCGTCAACGGGGTTCGGCTGGTCGCTGACGCGTATGGCGACCCGAGTGCACCGGCGGTCTTGCTATTGCACGGCGGTGGCCAGACTCGTCACTCGTGGGGCGGCACGGCGAAGGTGTTGGCCAACGCCGGTTTCTACGCCGTCAGCGCCGACATGCGCGGCCACGGCGAAAGCGACTGGGACCCGACCGGCGACTACAGCATGGCGGTGATGCGTTCCGATGCAGAAGCGTGGTGTACAGCGCTGCACCAGCCGGCGCTGGTGGGCGCATCGATGGGCGGCATCACCGGTATGTGGATGGAGGGCACTCGGGCGGAGGAGGGTTTGCCGCCGGCCGCACGTGCACTCGTTTTGGTCGACATCGCCCACCGGTCGGAAGCGGCCGGCATCCAGCGCATTGTGGATTTCATGACCGGCCGACCGGAGGGTTTCGAATCGCTCGACGAAGCGGCAGCGGCGGTCGCCGAGTACATGCCCCACCGACCGCGGCCGGCCAACACCGAGGGCCTGGCGCGCAACTTACGACTGGGTGAGGACGGCCGCTATCACTGGCACTGGGACCCCGCGTTCATGACCGACGGCCGCCGCCCAAACACCAGCGAACGAACCGATATCTTTTCTGAGCACGCTCGTCGACTCACGCTGCCGGTCCTGCTCGTCCGCGGTCGAATGAGCGACGTAGTGAGCGAGGATGCTGCGCAGGAGTTTCTGAAACTGGTGCCACACGCGGAGTACGTCGACGTACGCGATGCGCATCACATGGTGGCCGGCGACCGCAACGATGCGTTCACCGCGCCGGTGGTGTCGTTCCTGCAACGTCTCTGATCTGGCAGGCTCGCGGCATGGACATTCATGTCGCCTCCGACGCGCCGCAAGCGGCCACCGATGCAGCTGAGTGGGTGGCGCGCCAGCTGCGCAACGCCGTCCGTCGTCGAGGCGCGGCGACGGTTGCCGTGAGCGGCGGCAGCACACCAGCCTTGATGTTCGCCGATCTCGCACAGATGGACGTGCCGTGGGCGGCGGTTGATGTGTGGCAGGTGGACGAGCGCGTCGCGCCCGACGATGACCCTGCCCGCAACGCTCACCTTCTGGCGGCGCTGCCGGTAGCGAAGAATCGCCTGCACCTGATGGCGGTGACCGCACGCGATCTGCGGGCAGCTGCCAGGCGATATGCAGCGAGCCTGCCCGAACGGTTCGATGTGGTGCATCTGGGGATGGGCGACGACGGCCACACCGCCTCATGGCCACCCGCCGACCCAGTCATTGACAGCGCTGAGCCCGTCGCGTTGAGCAGGCTCTACAACGGATTCGTGCGGATGACGCTGACCCCGGTGGTCGTCAACGGGGCACGTCGTCGGCTGGTGCTCGCGACAGGCGCGGCCAAGGCCACACCCATGCGACGGTGGCTGCTGGAGGACCGGTCGCTGCCGATACAGCGCCTCCGGCGTATGAACACGGTCGTGGTCATCGACGACGCAGCGGCGACGCAGCTTCCCGCAGCATCGTCGTAGGCATCGCACCCAGCCGTAGCGGTAGCGTCGGCAGTGATGGACATCACCACCAGCCCCGAATGGGCCGCACTCCAGGCGACCCCTCCGCCGGCCCACCTGCGCACCCTGTTCGCCGACGACCCGGCTCGTGCCGAGCGCTACGTGGTGACCGCGGGCGACCTGCGTATCGATTATTCCAAGCATCTTGTCGATGACGGCGTGATGGCGGCGTTGCAGGCAGTTGCGGCCGCCGCCGGCGTGGAAGCGCATCGCGAGGCAATGTTCGCCGGTGAGCAGATCAACA
>JAYUCY010000097.1:0-18283 GCA_043740085.1 Ilumatobacteraceae bacterium | reverse complement strand
AAGTCGATCTTCAGCTGCATCGGGTAACCGAGCCAGCCGAACAGGTCGATGTTGTCCCAGCCTTCCTTGTTGTCGCCGCGCGGCGGGTAGTAGTTGATGCGCACCTTGTGGTACACGTTGCCATACAGGTCGGGGAAGGTCACTGGGTCGAGAATGTGCTCGAGCACGCCGAGCTTGCTCTCTTCCTTGGTTTTGAAGTTGTCCGGATCGTCCAGCACTTCGCCGTCACGGTTGCCCAAGATGTTGGTGCTGTACCAACCCGATAGGCCCAGCATGCGCGAACGCAGCATCGGGCCGATGACGGTTTTGATCAGTGTTTGGCCGGTCTTGAAGTCTTTACCACTGATGGGCACCTTGCGTTCGGTGGCCAGCTCGCGCAGCACGGGAATGTCGACAGTCAGGTTCGGGGCACCGTTCGCGAACGGCACGCCTTCGAGGATGGCCGCGTAGGCGTAGAGCATCGATGGCGCAACGGTGGGGTCGTTGGCATCGATGGCTGCCTCGAACGACTCGATGGTCTGGTGAGCCGGGCCCTCCTCGATGTAGATCTCGGTGCTGGCGGCCCACAGCATGACCACGCGCTCGACCTGCTTGTCTTCCTTGAAGCGGTTGATGTCTTCACGGATTTGGTTGAGCATGTCGCGCTTGTTGATGGTGTGCATCGTGTTGTCGGCGTCGATGCGCTTCACGTATTCACGGTCGAAGGCGGCCGGCATCGGACGCACGTCGCGTAGCGTTTCGGAGATGGCTTCGATGTGCTTGCCACCTTCGAGGACACCGGCGCGGGTGGCGGCAACGTAGGCATCGTCGGGGAATGGATCCCATGCCCCGAAGACGATGTCGTCCAGCGACGTCAGCGGCACGAACTCCTTGATCAACGGATTGCGCTTGTCGGTGCGCTTGCCGAGGCGGATGGTGCCCATCTGAGTGAGGCTGCCCACCGGCAGCGAAACGCCCCGCTTGACCAGCTCGACGCCGGCGATCAGTGTGGAGGCCACAGCGCCGAGGCCGACCGTGAGCACGCCGAGGCGGCCAGTGGCGGGGGTAACTGTGGGTGACTGAGGTGTTGTCATGGACGACAGGTTAGGAACTTGGAGCGCTCCACGCGACACACTCATCCAACGACGAACGATTTCTGCAGCGGTGTGGGTAACCGAAGGGTGGCGAGAGCGTTGCCGATGACGCCGCGCAGCTACTCGCCGGCCGTATCGATTGTCCGCTGTGAGGCGGTGCAACCGGTGATGCGGCGGTGCGCGGCCACAATACGGGATTCTCCCTATAGACGCGAGAGGCCGCGGACCTGCAGAATGCGGGGGATGAAGCATGCTCGCCGTATACCCCTTGCCATATTCCTGTCTGTAGCGACTTTTCTTGCCGCTTGTGGATCCGACACCGTTCGGGTCAGCGCGCCGACAACGCTGCCCGCCGCTGACGTCACCACCACTGCCGCCGCCACGGACATCACTACCGGTACCGACGCTCCCGACCCCGGCGGAGATATCAGCTCGTTCTCCGACGTGCAACCGGCGGTGTTGCAGTTCGAAGGTGCTGGCTCGTTCCGCGAGCCCGGCGGCGGCCCGGAGGCAGTGGGTTGGCGCGGTTCCGGCTTCTTCATTTCGCCCGACGGCCTGGCCGTGACCAATAACCACGTGGTCTCTGGCGCCGCTACGCTGAAGGTGTACGTCGGTGGCGACTCAGGCAAGTCGTATAACGCCACTGTCATTGGGGCCTCCGAATGCAACGACCTTGCGCTCGTGCAGGTCGATGTGCCCGGCGCAGTGCCGTTCCTCAACTGGGCAACTGAAGATGTGAAGCCCGGCCTCGACATCTACGTTGCCGGCTTCCCGCTTGGCGACCCCGAGTACACGCTGGTGAGCGGCATCATTTCGAAGGCGAACGCCAACGGCGAAACCAATTGGGCATCGATCGACGGGACCGTGCAGTACGACGCCCAGCAGCAGCCCGGCAACTCGGGCGGCCCGGTGGTCGACAAGAACGGTGACGTGGTCGCCGTGGCATACGCGGGTGGCGACGTCGGCGGCACCGGTACCAACCAGTTCTTCGGCATCAACAACAGCATTGCCCAGCAGGTAGTGAAGAAGCTCAAGGGTGGCGACTTCGAGTCCATCGGCGTCAACGCCAAGGCGTTCGTCGATCAAGAAGCCGGCCTTGCAGGTGTATGGGTATCGGGTGTTGCCGCCGGCAGCCCTGCGTCCACGACCGGAATCCTGCCCGGTGACATCGTGTTGAGCCTCAACGGTCTGCCCGTGGGGCAAGACGGCACGATGAGCAGCTACTGCGACGTACTGCGCACCGCTGGCGACAAGCCGATCAAGGTGGAGGTGCTGCGCTTCGATACAGGTGAGATCCTGACCGGAGAGATCAACGGCGACAAGACGCTGGAAGTCAGCCAGTTGCTGGTCAGCGCCGATGTGCCGGCGGACCTGCCGGTCAGCGCTGCCTACACCTACGAAGAAGTCGTTGATGACACCGGCCAGATCTTGATCGAGGTGCCGGTCGAGTGGGCGCAGCGCCAAACGCAGGGCCAGACGTTGACCGACGGCGACCATGCGGCAGTCGTTGCCGCTCCGGACCTCGACGCGTTCCTCACCACCGATACGGCGACTGGAATCCTGGTTGCAGGCTTCCTTGGGCAAGACTGGTCGGCGGTGCTCGATACCTACGAGGCGCAACTGAATTGCACCGACGCCGGGGTCGTGCAAGACATCGACAACGGCTATCTCGCCGGTGCTGGCGTGGTGTACTCCGGCTGCGGCGACACTGGGGGCTCCACCGGGCTGGTGGTGCTCGGCACGCCCGACGGGGGAGCTGCAATCCTGCTGATCGCTCAGCTGAACTCCGATGCCGACTTCGACGCACTCAATCAGGCGGTCGCGTCGCTCATCTACGTGCCCGCCTTCTAAGTCACAACCGACGGGAACACGCAGCCCCCACTCACGCAGTCCGCCAGCGGCAGTCAGTCGCTAGATTGCGTGAGTGGGCGGCATCGTCGGTCGTGAACTTGAACAACGTCACCTCCTTGAGTCGTTGAACCGCGCTCGGGCAGGAAGTGCGGCGTCCATCGTGCTCGACGGCGAAGCTGGCATCGGCAAGTCGACGCTCCTGGATTGGATGTGCCGCAACGCGGACGGCTTCACCGTGCTTCGCGTTCGCGGCCACGAGGCCGATGCCGGCTCGAGCCATCTGGTTCTCCGCCAGTTGCTGAAGCCGATCCTTCACCACGTGCCCGAACTGGATGATCACCTTGCGGAAGCGCTGAACTCCGCGCTGCGGATGTCTGATGCCCCAACCAACGAGTCACTCGTCCGCCTCGCGGTGCTGGAACTGTGCAGTGCGGCCACCACCGTCGCTCCGCTGCTGCTCGCCCTCGACGACGCGCACTGGTTCGACATTGCCAGCCTTGATGCGCTGACGTTTGTTGCGCGACGCATCAATAGCGAGCGGCTGGTCGTCGCCTTTGGAATGCGGTCACACGAGCTGCAGGGTTCAGCACAGCTCCAGGATGTTCCACGGCTCCATCTGGTCGGCCTCGACGACACCGCCAGTCGAGCCCTTGCCGAGGCGCACGGGCGTCAGTTCTCGCCACGACTTCGCGAGTGGAGCCAGGGCAATCCGCTCGCCCTTCAGCACCTCGACATCACCGACGGCAGCGAACGTGGTCACATACCGGATCGTCTTCGTCGAGGCTTCGAGACCGAGCTCGCTTCGCTTCCAGCCGCAACGCAGCGCGCGCTGGCAATTGCTGCGGTCGCCGGCTCGGCGCCCGCCGACGTGCGCCGTGCTGCGCTGGAGGCTGCCGGCGCATCCGAGGCCGATCTCTTGCTGGCGGTGCGCTCAGGGGTACTTCGCGATGACGGAGAGTTTCGGCATCCGCTCCTGCGCGAAGTGGCGACGCCCACCGTTGCGCAGGCCGGGCCGATCCACGATGCGTTGGCGCTGGCGTATGACGCTACTCATCCCGACCTCGCGCTGCTCCACCGATTGCGCGGGTCCGCAGAGATCACCGAGCAACTAGTGAGGACGGCAGCGGAGGCGGCAGAGGTGATGGCTGGCAACGGACGCGGTGACGACGCGCTCGCGCTCTTCGCTGCCGCTGCTGAGCGTGCCACGAACCCGGCGCAGCGTTCTGGACTCTTTCGCCGCTGCGCTCAGGTTCACAGCTTCGCAGGGCGTTACCCAGCGAGCCTGCCGTACTTTCGGCGTGCCATCGAGACAGCGCCCGACGCGCAAAACCGACTGCAAGCAATGCGCTCGATGGTCTGGGCGGAGATGTGGTCGGGCGCCACAGCCCGCGAATCCGCCGCCAAGCTGCACCAGGAGCTGCGGGTTTCGGCCGGCAGCGTTGTGGACCATGAACAACAGTCCAAGGCATGGGGATCGCTGCTGGCGCTGTACATCGCCTGCGACGTTCACTCCGCGTTGGCAGCCATCGCCGAGATGCCGCCCGGGCTGGATGTCGAGGGCGACGTCCTGACTGCACAGTGCTACGCGGCCGACGCCGCGGCCGTCGCTGCCCGCAAGCGCTTCGACGACCGCGCCAAGGCGTTGACCGTCTTGTCGCATGGCTTTCTTGACTCCACCGCCGATGTGCAAGGCGAGCTGCTACTCGTCGAAGGTCGCTGGGCCGAGGCCAACATCTGGACGCTGCGCCAGTTGGACGACATGCGGTCGGTGCTGTACGAGGCGGACATCGGCCCCACCACGGCGCGGTCCATTGTCAGCCGTTCGTTCATGGGTGACTGCCTGACAGCGTTCGGGCTGGCACTCACCACACTCGAGCGAGTTCCTGACGACGGCAGCGCCTTGGGCACCGGTGCAATCGCGGCGGCAATGGTGGGAGCCGAGGTGGCGACCGAGTGGGCAACACGTTGCCTCGAAACCGGTCGACGCCATGGGCTCACTGCCTTTCTCATCGACGGCTACAGCCGTTTGGGTCTGATTCACCTCGGTGCGGGTCGCTTTGACGCTGCCGCCGATCAGTTCAGCCACGCATGGAACCTGATGACCGCCCACGGCTATCGCCACCCCGGCTACACCCACGCTCGCGGTGATATCGCCGAAGGCCTCGCGCTCGTCGGGCGCTCGGCCGACGCAAGATCAGTGATAGCCGAGCTGGAAGCTGGCCCGTTCGATCTCCCCTGGGCGCGCGGTGTTGCCGCCCGCGCCCGCGGCGTGCTTGGTGAGACCGATCAGTTCCAGAGAGCGTTGTCGCTGCTCGTCGACTCTCCGTGGGAACTTGCCCGCACTCAGCTGGCGTGGTCGCGAGCGTTGCCCGTTCACTCTGGCGAACAACGAGCGATGGCACGAGCCGCCGTCGCCGCGTTCGACTCGATGGGCGCCCGTCCGTGGGCGGCCCAGGCGCGTGCGGTGCTCGCCGCCGGGGAGCACGAGCCGCCTTCGATTCCGTTAGCGGATCCGCTGGCCCAGCTGTCGGGTCGGGAGCGCACGGTCACATTCGCTGTCGCCCGTGGGCTTTCCAACAAGGAAGTCGCAGGCGAGCTGTTCATCAGTTTGAAGACGGTGGATGCGCACCTGCAACAGATCTACCGGAAGCTGGACATTCGCTCGCGCACGCAGCTGGCTGCCCTCTGCCACGCGCCAATTGCCAGCTGAGGTTGCGAAGGTAGTGTTGGAAGTGCCACACTGTCGGCGATGTGTGCCAACACCGCCCTCATTGTCGTAGTACTTATCGTGTAGTCGCACGCCCACATAGTCGCGTGCGTCCAAAGCCTCCCATTCGGGGAGGCTCTTTCGTTTTTCGGCTTGTCGGCGTTTTTCGCCGAGTCCCTTTCGTTGCAGTACCCCACGTTCGTTGAAGTTATTGAGGAGAGTCATGAAGATCACCGGGGCGCAAGCCCTCATCAGATCGTTGGAGATGGAGAACGTCGAGGTCATCTTCGGTCTGCCCGGCGGCTGCATCTTGCCGGCGTACGACCCATTGCTGGATTCGCCGATCCGTCACATCCTCGTGCGACACGAACAGGGCGCCGGTCACATGGCCGAGGGCTACGCGCACGTCACCGGTCGTCCGGGCGTCGCGCTGGTGACCAGTGGCCCCGCGGCCACGAACATGGTCACCCCGCTGATGGACGCCTACATGGACAGCATCCCGATGGTGTGCATCACCGGCCAGGTGCCGACTGCCGCCATTGGTACCGATGCGTTCCAGGAGTGCGACACCGTGGGCATCACCCGCAGCTGCACCAAGCACAACGAACTGGTGATGAGCGCGCACGACATTCCGATGGCCGTGCGCCAAGCGTTCCACATCGCCACCACCGGCCGTCCCGGCCCCACCCTCATCGACATTCCGAAGGACTGTCTCACCAACATGATGGAGTGGAACTGGCCCACCGATGCGGAAGTCATCGCCAGCCTTCCCGGCTATCGCCCCAACATCAAGGGCCACCCGCGCATGATCAAGGAGGCCGCCAAGCTGATCATGGCCAGCGAACGGCCCATCCTCTACGTTGGCGGTGGCGTGCTCAAGGCGCGTGCGGCTGAGGCGCTGCGCGAGCTGGCCGAGCTGACCAACATCCACGTGGTCACCACGCTGATGGCCCGCGGTGCGTTCCCCGACAATCACGAGCTGTGCCTGGGTATGCCCGGCATGCACGGCAACGCGACCGCGATCACCGTGATGCAAAAGTCCGATCTGCTCATCAACCTGGGTGCACGGTTCGACGACCGCATCACCGGCAAGCTCAGCGAGTTTGCCACCGAGGCCAAGATCATCCACGTCGACATCGACCCCGCCGAGCAGGGCAAGGTTCGCCGGCCCGACGTCCCGATCGTGGGTGACTGCAAACAGGTCATCGAAGAGATCATCAAGGCCATCAAAGAGCTACAGGAGAACGGCACCGTCCAGGCCGATACCGGTGCGTGGCGTACCCGTATCAGCGGCTGGCGCGAGCAGTTCCCCCTGGCCTACGAGGCCAGCGAGCCCGGCGAAGCGCTGAAGCCGCAGTTCTGCCTTGAGCAGCTGCGCGACAACGCACCCGAAGGCACCATCTTGGTCAGCGGCGTTGGCCAGCATCAGATGTGGAGCAGCCAATACTGGGAGTTCAACGAGCCCTACACCTGGGTCAACTCGGGCGGCCTGGGCACGATGGGTTTCAGCATTCCTGCCGCAATCGGCGCCAAGGTTGGTCGCCCCGACCGCACGGTGTGGGCCATCGACGGTGACGGTTGCTTCCAGATGACCGCACAGGAATTGGTGACCGCCGCTGTCGAGCGCATCCCGATCAAGGTCGCCATCCTCAACAACAGCTACTTGGGCATGGTTCGCCAGTGGCAGGAGATGTTCTACGACGAGCGCTACAGCGAGGTCTACCTCTCGCCCGACGTGCCCAACTTCGTGATGTGGGCGGAGGCAATGGGCTGCGTCGGCATCCGCGTGGATAGCCCCGAAGAAGTGCAGCCTGCGATCGATAGGGCCAATAGCATCGACGACCGTCCCGTCGTCATCGACTTCCGAGTCGATGCACGCGAGAAAGTGTTCCCGATGGTTCCTGCCGGGTTCGGCAACAGCGACATGCTCCTTCCCGAGTGGCAGGAAGCCAACCGTGGAGGTCTCAAGTGAGCGAGTTCGCCAGTCAACACCACATCTTGTCCGTGCTGGTGCAGAACCGACCGGGTGTGCTCGCCAGGGTGGCCGGCCTCTTCGCCCGACGCGGCTTCAACATCTTCAGCCTCGCCGTCGCACCGGCGGAGGAAGAGGGCTTCAGCCGCATCACCATCGTGGTCGACGTCGAGAGCAACTCGCTGGAGCAGATTGTCAAGCAGCTGTTCAAGCTGATCGAGGTCGTCAAGATCAGCGAACTGGATCCCAGTCGTAGTGTCGAGCGCGAATTGCTGCTCGCCACCGTGCGCACCAGCGGCGATACCCGCGGCCAGGTTGTGGAGCTGACCAACATCTTCGAAGGCAAGATTCTTGCCGTCGGAGCGGAAGCCATCACCGTTTCGCTCGACGGCCATCCGGAGAAACTCGATGATTTTGTGGAACTCCTCACCGGTTATGGCATCGTGGAGCTGCAGCGCACCGGACGGGTGGCGCTACCCAAGCTCGATCGTGAGGCCCGTCTCCGCGCGGTCTCCAACAAGTCCAATCAAGGAAAGGCTGGCTGACATGGCCGCAAAGATGTACTACGAGGCGGACGCAGATCCGTCGATCATTCGCAGCCGCAAGGTGGCCATCATCGGCTACGGCTCGCAGGGGCATGCGCACGCGCTGAACCTGAAGGAGTCCGGGGTCGACGTCGTCGTCGGTCTGCGTGAGGGCAGCAAGTCGGCCGCCAAGGCTGAGGCCGCTGGCCTCAGGGTGATGGACATTGCCGCGGCCGCCAAGTGGGCCAACGTCATCATGCTCACCATGCCCGACACCGAGCAGAAGGCCACGTACGAAGAGTTCATCAAGCCGGCCATGCGGAAGGGCAAGGCCTTGGCCTTCGCCCACGGCTTCAACATCCGCTTCAAGCGCATCCGCCCGCCGAAGTCCGTCGACGTGATCATGATCGCCCCCAAGGGCCCGGGCCACCTCGTACGCCGCACGTACACCGAGGGTGGCGGTGTGCCGGCACTCATCGCTGTCCACCAGGACGCAAGCGGCGGCGCCCACGCGCTGGCCCTGTCGTACGCCGACGCCATCGGCGGTGCCCGCGCCGGTGTCATCGAGACCACGTTCAGCGAAGAGACCGAGACCGACCTGTTCGGTGAGCAGGCTGTGCTGTGCGGTGGCGTCACCTCGCTGGTGCAGGCCGGCTTCGAAACACTGGTCGAGGCCGGCTACCAGCCCGAGATGGCGTACTTCGAGTGCCTGCACGAAGTGAAGCTGATCGTTGACCTCATGTACGAAGAGGGCATTGCAGGCATGCGCTACAGCATCTCTGACACCGCTGAGTATGGCGACCTGACCCGCGGCCCCCGCGTGGTCAACGCCAAGACCAAGCTGGAGATGAAGAAGATCCTCAAGGAGATCCAGTCCGGTAAGTTCGCCAAGGAATGGATTGCCGAGAGCGAAAGCGGCCGCCCCAACATGAAGGCGCTGCAGCACGCTGGTGCCACCCACCAGATCGAAGAAGTCGGCGCCCAACTGCGCGCAATGATGCCGTTCCTCGGCGCCGGCAAGCAGAAGGTCGCCGACGTCAGCGGCGGCTGACCTTCAACGCAGTCACCACGCAGCACAGCGCCCTCCCGAATGGGAGGGCGCTGTGAGCGTTTTCGATTGGCACTCTCCTCCGCCCAAGGGCGGGTTATCCGGCCACTTCCGGCACCCTTACCCGCCCATGGGCGGAGAAGCGTGACAGAGTCGGGCATGGTCGCCGTGTTCGGCGCCCTGTCGTGATCCGCGGCCGACGGCGCGTCGGACACTGGCGACGCAGCGGCGGGGTCGGTAGCTCGATAGCATCCCGGCGCGTGGGATCCGGGGGGAGATCATTGGGCTACGTGCCGGCGCTGGATGGCTTGCGCGCGCTCGCCGTCGGTGCGGTGCTGCTCTTCCATGCCGATCTCGGGCTGGTCGACGGCGGGTTCCTTGGCGTCTCGGTGTTCTTCACCCTCTCGGGTTTCCTGATCACGTCGTTATTGCTCGATGAACACGCGGCCACGGGTGGCATCTCGCTGTCGGCGTTCTTCGCGCGGCGAGTGCGCAGGCTGGTGCCGGCCGCGTACGCGTGCGTGGTGCTCGTGCTGCTTCTGGGCGCGGCGTGGGGTGCCGTCCAGCGCCGCAACCTGCCTGTCGACGTAGCGGCTTCGGTGTTGAACGTGGCCAACTGGCGATTCGCGTTCGCCAGCACGTCGTACCAGGACCTGTTCATCGGCGGCCCCAGCCCGCTTGCACACTTCTGGTCGTTGGCCATCGAGGAGCAGTGCTACGTGGCGTTGCCGCTACTCGCCTGGTGGGCCCTGCGCCGCGGTCGACGTGTGTTTGCCAACGCGCTGCTCGTGCTGCTCGTGATGTCGATCGCAGCGACGCTGTTCACCACCGACAGCGACACCGTCTACTACGGCACGCACACCCGCGCCGCTGAGCTCCTGGTGGGCGCTCTGCTGGCGGTGGTGATGCAGCGCCGATCGGTGCCCGATCGTTGGCGAGAAGTCGCCGGGTGGTGTGGTCTCGCGGCCCTCGGAGCTGCGGTGGTGCTCACCGAGATCAGTGATGCGTGGCTCTACCGCGGCGGCCTCGCAGCGGTGTCGCTGCCGTCGGCGGCCGTCATCCTCGGGCTCACCGGTCGCACCGCACTCTCCAGGGTCGTGGCGTGGGCGCCGCTCGTCGCGATCGGGAGAGTCAGCTACGGGCTGTACCTCTTCCACTGGCCCATCTTCCTTTTGCTCACCCCGCAACGCATCGGTATGGACGGCGTGGCACTGCTGGGCGCTCGCTTGGCGGCGACCGGCGCGGTCACCCTCGTGTCGTACCGGCTACTGGAGCAGCCCATCCGGCTGCGCCGAGCGCTGACCTCGCCGCGTGTCGCCCGGTTGGCCATGAGCGCAGCCGCGGTCGCATTGCTCGTACTGGGTGTGGTGGCTGTTCCGGCACCCAGCTTCACGCCCACCGAGGAGCTGCTGGCGTCAGGGACTCAGCCGGTCATCGAGTTTCCGCAGGCCGCAGCACCGACCGGAGAAGCGATCGTCGCCAGCGGGGCAGTGGTACCGGCGCGGCCCTCGCAGGTGCTCGTCGTCGGCACCGACTCCTCACCGCTCGCTTCACTGCAGTTCGCAGGGTGGCAGGTAATCGACGGCGTGCAGAGCGGTTGCCCTGCGGCGGGTGTGCCCGACGAGCTGGCCTCTGGTCTGGGCCATGTCGGGACGTGCGAACCAACGGCGGCACGATGGGCGCGGCTCGTGATGGCTGCGGAGCCAGACGTGGTGGTCGTGTCGTTGGGTCGCGACGACGTGCCTGCGATTCGGCGCGCCGACGATGGGTCCGTCACCACCGCGCAGCTGGTCGAGCAGGCACGGCAACTGTCGGCCGCAGCGCTCGGTCTGCGCCGCTCGATGGAGGTCCTCATGGCCGTGGGGGTTCCCGTCGTGTTGTTCGACGCTGTTCCCGAGAACGAAGAGTTCGACAGTGGGCTCGACAAGCTCGCCCTTTCGATGGGCGTGCGGGGAACCGTTCACCGATCGGTCGACTCCCTCCTGGTGGCAACGGCGGGTCAGCTCGACAACATCCACGGCGCCTCGCCGGTCACCGATCCGCTACGACTGACGGTCATCGGCGACTCCACGTCGCTCGGCATGGCGCAGGCGTTGAGCGAGGGGTCGAGTGGGCGGTTGCAGGTCACGTGGGCAGGCGCCAATGGGTGCCCGATCGTGCGTGCCGAGTCGATCCGACCCAGCTCGCGGCACCCATGGAGCGAGGTCACGTGCGAGCCGTTCGACACGAAGCTGCCGGCGCTCTTCGCGTCGAACCCCCCCGATCTGGTGCTGCTCGTGGTAGGTCCGACGGAGTTGGTCGAACAACGCTACTCAGGCGACCCTGATGGGCACGTAGCCGGCGACCCGGAGTTCATCGCGTTCCACGACAGCGAGATGGCAGCACTGGTGGAGGTGATGCGCGCGGCCGGAGTTTCGCTCCTGGTCGCCGACAGTCCGCCGCTGGCTGTCGGCATGTGGTCGAGCAAAGAGATGGCCTCGCCCGATCGACTGGCAGCTTGGAACGCGCAGGTCGCGCGCTGGGACGCCGCCTGGCCCGACGTGTCAGTGCTGCCCTACGCGGACATCATCATCGAACACGAAGCGGAACACGGCTCGATCCGACCCGACGGCGTGCACCCCGACATCGTTGTCCTCACCGAGCTGGCACGGCTGTCGCTCGTCGCCCTGGTGGTCGGTAATTCCGACTTGTGAGGTCGGGTATTGGGCGCTAGGGTCTACGGCCTATGAGCGACACGTCCAACAGCACGGCATGGGGTTTTGAGACACGGCAGATTCACGTTGGCGGCGAGCCCGACCCGACAACCGGTGCTCGTGCGGTACCGATCTACCAAACGACCAGCTTTCAGTTCCGCGACTCGGCCCACGCGCAGAACCTGTTTGCGCTCGCCGAGATTGGCAACATCTATACCCGCATCATGAACCCGACGCAGGGTGCGCTCGAGGCTCGACTCTCCAGCCTCGAAGGCGGCATCACCACCGCCGTGGGCCTGCCCGGCGCCCTGGTTGTTGCATCGGGCCAGGCCGCCGAGACACTGGCGATCCTGACGCTGGCAGAGAACGGCGACCACATTGTGACCAGCCCGTCGCTCTATGGCGGCACCTACAACCTCTTCCACTACACGCTGCCCAAGTTCGGCATCGAGGTCACTTTTGTCGACGACCCGCACGACCTCGCGCAGTGGGAAGCCGCAATCCGTCCGAACACGAAGGCGTTCTACGGCGAGGTGTTGGCCAACCCGCGCAACGACGTCTTCGACATCGAAGGTGTCAGCAAGGTTGCACACGACAACGGCATTCCGCTGATCGTCGACAACACGGTGCCCACGCCGTTCCTCATCCGTCCGTTCGAGTGGGGCGCCGACATCGTCGTGCACAGCCTCACCAAGTTTGCGGGCGGCCACGGCACCAGCATCGGCGGCGCCATCATCGATGGTGGCACGTTCGACTACGCGGCCAGCGGTCGCTTCCCCAACTTCACCGAGCCCGACCCCAGCTATCACGGTTTGCCCTACTTCCCGGCCCTCGGCCACGGTGCCTTCATCATCAAGGCGCGCGTGCAGATGTTGCGCGACCTGGGCATGGCCATCTCGCCGTTCAACGCCTTCCTCATCCTGCAGGGCCTGGAGACGCTGAGCCTGCGCATGGAGCGCCACTTCGAAAATGCCGACCAGGTGGCCAAGTTCCTGGTCGCCCACCCGCAGGTGGAAACCGTTTCGTACGCCGGTCTGGAGTCCAGCCCGTGGCACGAACGAGCGAAGAAGTACGGCGCCGGCAAGGGCTACGGCAGCATCCTCTCCTTCGACATTGTCGGCGGCAAGGAAGCCGGCCAGAAGTTCGTCGAGGGCTTGCAGCTCCATAGCCACGTTGCCAACATCGGTGATGTGCGCAGCCTGGTGATTCAGCCGGCCAGCACTACGCACAGCCAACTGACCGAGGACGAACAGGCCACCGCCGGCGTGCGCCCCGGCCTGGTGCGTCTGAGCGTGGGCCTGGAGAACATCGACGACATCGTCGCCGACCTCGAACTGGGTTTCGCCGCCGCCAAATAGTTCACGTGGTGGTCTGTCGGCTGACGCCTTCGACAGCGTCACTAGTCTTTGTCTCGTGAGCCTTGCCGTGCGCGCCGACCTTGCCGAATCGCATCTCAGGTCATTTGCGCATGTCGGTGCGCCGGGTGCGCACTTCTCGGCCGAGCAGCGGCTGCGCATCGCGGTGGTTGCACGCGACGCGTATCTCGCGGCAGACCCTTCGCCCCCGTGGGTGCGGCCGTTTGCCGAGCCGGCGCTCGACGTTGCGTACCGTTTGGCCCGCCACGCGGGCACCATCACCGAGCAGTGGTACGAACAGATCATTTCCGAGGGCATGCACCCGTTGGAGTGGGTGGAGGTCGTCGGCATCGTGATCGCGGCCGTACCGGTGGTCGCCTTTGCCCGTGCCGCGGGCTTGCCGCTTCCCGGCTTGCCGCCGCCCGAACCGGGTGCACCGCATGGCCGGGTCGCAGCCGAGCTCGCGTCGGCGACACTCAACTGGGTGCCGGTAGCGGCGCCCGCCGACCGGACCGCCTCGGTGGTGCAGGCCTTGAGTGCTGTGCCCGATGAGTGGGACAACCTGTGGCAGTTGGCCGCCACGCAGTACATGAGCGACGCACAGATGGCCGACCCGCTGTGGAACCGTGGCACGCTCAGCCGCCCGCAGATGGAGTTGACGGCAGGCCGTATCTCGCGAATACGCGAGTGCTTCTTTTGAACCACGGCGCACGCCGGCATGCTCAGTTGGAGCAGCACCGAAGCAGGCACACCGGCTGACCTTGCGGCGATTGCAGAGGGCGCGGGCGACGCCGGCTTACCGCATGGCGCCGAACTGGTCGCGTTCGCTGACGCAGTCGGCGGCTTCGACGACGAAGTGCTCGGCATTGCTCGCGAGCGGTTGCGTGTCGCGGCAGGCGACGTATTCATGCTCGACGCCGCGGCAGTCCTCGCCAACTTCGAGATGATGACTCGTGTCGCTGACGGCACCGGTGCCCGCTTTCCTGCGGAGACCGCCGCACATCGGGTGGCGCTCGACGACCGGCTCGACATCGTCCGCTTCACCTCGGCTCGCTGAGAAGTGCCCAGCAGGGCCGGTGCGTGTGATCGCACAGACCGGGAGGCCTCGCCAACACCTTCACCGTGTCTGGTCGCTCAGCAGCGCTGGGGTGACACTGTTTCCGCTCTAGCGGAAACTTTCCGATCACGGGTCGTCCGGGTCGGAATTGTCGCGTTGGTCCCGTAAGAATTTCTCGAGCTCGGCGGCGAGGTCGTCGCCGCTGGGCATGGCGGCTTCCATGCGACGGTCGTAGTCGTGTTCCAACATCATCACGTACGGGGCGGCCTGGTCATCTTCGGCCACTGCCTCGTCGTGCAGGCTGCGCCACCGCATTGCGTCTTCGGCAAGCGTGGCGTGGCCGGTTGGAACGCCCAACACATGCTCAAGATGTGCCAACAGGGCGGCTGACGATTGCGGGTGCTTGGCGTTGCCCAAATAGTGCGGCACACCGACGCGCAACGAAACAGCGGGAATGTCGGCGGTGTCGAGCCGCTCCTGCAACACGCCGACCAGGCCGGTGACACCCTGATACTGCGGGCGGCTGAGACCCAGCGCGCGGACCAGCCCGTCGTTGGTGCTGCTGCCCACGACGTGCGCCGGGCGAGTATGCGGAACGGCCTCCGGGGCGGCGCCGAGCGTGACCACCATCTCGCAGCCGAGCGTGCGGGCAACGGTGATGATCGCGTCGGCGAAGGTCGCGTAACGCAGGTGCGGCTCGACGCCGGCGAGCAGCACCAGGTCGTGCACGCCGCCGGGGAAACGGGCGATGCGGAACTCGTTGACCGGCCACAGGATCTGGCGAACATCTGATTCGTCGAACTCGACCTGCGGCCGCTCCTGCGTGAAGTCGTAGAACGGGTCAGCGTCGATGGAGGCAACAATCGGAGCGACGCGATTTGCCGTCAACGCGTCGACGGCATCAGTGGCCACTTCGGCAGTGTCAAACAGGCCGCGCAACGCAATCACCATGATCGGCCGGTGTAGCGGCGTCAGCATTTCGAATGCGGTGGTGAGCACGTTCTCAGTCACACGGTGGTTCCAGCCAGCTCGCCGACGACGTAGTCAATACAGGCCGTGAGGCGGGCGACATCGTCAGGTTCCACAGCAGGAAACATACCGACCCGCAACTGGTTGCGGCCCAGCTTTCGGTAGCTCTCAGTGTCAACGATGCGGTTGGCGCGCAGGGCGGCGTTGACGACGTTGGCCGGGACGGAGTCGGCAAGGTCGATGGTGCCGACCACCGACGACCGCTGGGCGGCAACGGACACGAACGGACTGGCGAACGTTGATTCGTCTGCCCACGAGTACAGCGTGGCGGCCGAAGTGCGGGTGCGTTCGACGCACCAATCGAGACCGCCGTTGCCGAGCATCCACTGGATCTGCTCGTTGAGCAAGATGAGCGTGCCCAACGCTGGAGTGTTGTAGGTCTGGTTGGCCACCGAGTTCTCAAGGGCAATGGCCAAGTCCAGCGATGCGGGCCGCCAACGGTCGCCGGCGCCAATCTCACGAATCCGCTCAACAGCGGCGGGCGAGCAGGCGGCCAACCACAGCCCACCGTCACCGGCGAAGCACTTCTGTGGTGAGAAGTAATACGCGTCGACTTCGTCGGGGACCCACGCCAGGCCACCGGCGGCAGAGGTGGCATCGACGACGACGAGCGCGCCACCCTCGGGCCGCCGAAGGTGCATGGCGACGCCAGTCGACGTCTCATTGTGGGTCAGTGCGACCGTATCGATGCCGTCTGCAGTGGCGTCGATGGTGGGGTGCGAACCGGCGTCGCACTTGGTCACCACCGGCGCGCCTAGATGGGGCGCCGCCGCGGCTGCCTCAGCGAACTTGGAGGAGAACTCGCCGAACACTGCGTGTTGGCTGCGGTCGCGGATGAGGCCGAACGTGGCAGCGTCCCAGAACGCGGTCGCGCCACCGTTGCCCAACAAG
The DNA here is from genome assembly GCA_043740085.1 of Ilumatobacteraceae bacterium. Classification (GTDB taxonomy): domain Bacteria; phylum Actinomycetota; class Acidimicrobiia; order Acidimicrobiales; family Ilumatobacteraceae; genus UBA668. The sequence goes on along the minus strand of JAYUCY010000097.1, from coordinate 2,083 downwards.
ATTTCCCAGCCAGAAGGCAACCCGAAGAGATCCATCAGACCCTCACGGATGGAGCCGACCAGCTGCCTCACCGGCGGCTGGCGGTGCGATGTGCCCATCAGGTTGCTGTTGGCCTTCGCCAGCGCCAGCACCTGTTCGGCCCGCACCTTGGAGGGGCCGCAACCGAACCGACCATCGGAGGGCAACAGGTCGCTGGGAATGATGATGGATTTCGGATCAACGGTCACCTGCACAGTCTCGCCAGCTCGTGTCTCGACGCCAAAGGGGTTGGACGAAAACCTCAGGCCGCTTGGTGCGATGAGTGCTGTATCAATTCCAACCGCCCCCACCAGCCGAGCCCGTAGAATCGCCGAGTCCGTGAATCGAAAGGCTTTACCGTGAACCCCACCGTCGCCCGCACGTCAGCTCGTCTCGCTGCCATCGCCGAGTCCGCAACGCTGGCGGTGGATGCGAAGGCGAAGGCGCTGCAGGCGCAGGCGGTGAAGGATGGCAGCCAGAGCGTCATCGGTTTCGGTGCTGGCGAACCCGACTTCCCGACGCCCGAGAACATCGTGGAGGCTGCCGTGCGTGCCTGCCGCGACCCGAAGAGCCACAAGTACTCGCCGGCTGCCGGCCAGCCCGCACTGCGCGAAGCCATTGCTGCGAAGACGCTGCGCGACAGCGGCTTTCAGTGTCAGGCATCACAGGTGTTGGTCACAAATGGTGGCAAGCATGCAGTGTTCACCGCGTTTGCCGCGCTGTGCGATCCGGGCGACGAAGTCATCTGTCCAGCTCCGTATTGGACCACCTACCCGGAGGCCATCACGCTTGCTGGTGGCGTGCCCGTCATCGTGCAGACCGATGAGACGACCGGCTTCAAGGTGACCGTCGAGCAACTTGATGCTGCGCTCACGCCGCGCACGAAGGTGCTGCTGTTCGTCAGCCCCGACAACCCCAGCGGCGCGATCTACTCGCCCGCCGAGGTGGAAGCGATTGGCCGCTGGGCAGTGGCGAAGGAGGTGTGGGTGCTGACCGACGAGATCTACGAGCACCTCGTCTACGGCGACAACAAGTTCGTCAGCATGCCAACCGTGGTTCCCGAGCTGGCCAACCAGTGCATCATCGTCAACGGCGTCGCCAAGACGTATGCGATGACCGGCTGGCGCGTGGGCTGGATGATCGGGCCGGCCGATGTGATGAAGGCCGCCATCAACTACCAGTCGCACAGCACGTCGAATGTCACCAACGTCGCTCAAGCGGCGGCGCTGGAAGCGGTCAGTGGCGACCTGTCGGCGGTGGCCATGATGCGCGACGCCTTCGCTCGCCGCGCCGTCACCATGCATTGCATGCTCAACGAGATCCCGGGCGTCAACGCGATCGTGCCGCAAGGTGCGTTCTACTGCTACCCCAACTTCTCGTCGCTGCTCGGCCGTCCACTGGGGCCTCACGGCACTGTCGCGGCCAACACGCTGGAGCTGGCCGATGCCATTCTCGGGGAAGCCAAAGTTGCGTTCGTTCCGGGTGAAGCATTCGGCACGCCTGGGTACGCCCGTTTCAGCTTCGCGATGGCCGACGCCGACATGGAGGAAGGCATTCGCCGCATCCAGCAGTGGGTGACGGCGTAGCGGGTGGTGGACGCGTCGCAACGGGTCATTGCCACCGGCGATCTCGGCTACCCCGACTTTCGTGAGCCCGTCGGTGGCTCGGCCATTAGGCGGCTGCGGCGCTCATCTGCGGGATTGCTGACTGGTGCGTGCGCGTGGTGACGACAACGATGGCCGCGGCGCCGAGTAGGAACACGACGATGTTGATGCCGAAAAGCACCTGGGCCTGGTCGTGGATGAGGGTGCACGGGACTCGTGACAACTCCCATTCCGGCGTGATCTTGGGGGGAGTGACCACCGTCGGTATCGGCTTGCCACCCATCGCGTCGCTGTCGAAGAGTGTGCCGCACTGCACCTTCTCGACAATGACCTTGTTGTCGGCGTCCTTGCCGACCGGAATCGAATCACTCAGGGGCTGCGTGGCCCATCGGAGCGTGACGGCGAACCACGCCACGAGCGCAGCGGTGACACCCAACAGGATCTTCGTGCGCCGCGACATC
>JAYUCY010000096.1:0-18332 GCA_043740085.1 Ilumatobacteraceae bacterium | reverse complement strand
ACCTCCTGCTGTTGTGCCGGCGCCACCACACTTATGTGCACTCGCAGTTCCTTGAAGTGAAACTTCTGCCCAACGCAAGCGTCCACTTCACCTGGACCGACGGCCGCGAACGCACCAGCCAACCCCGCGGCGCACCACCCACACGACCACCGACCTGAGCCAACTGACCGGCGGGAAGACCAAAAACCACTCAGCAACCCGCGGCCCCACGTCGCGGTAGTTGCGCGCCCGCGCGCCCGCGCGCTGAGTGGAGAACGAGTACCGTTCTCGGCCATGTCATCACCCGAACTCAGCGTCCATGCCGCGCTTGCGGAACGCATCATCGGCAACATCGTGCAAGCGTCATCGCCGGCGGTGTCGCCGGACGGCCGCCAGATCGCCTTCGTGGTCACTCGTGTCGATATGTCGAAGAACAAATATTTCTCGCAGGTGTGGCTCGCCGCTGCCGATGCCAGCACGCCGCCGCGCCCCGTCACTTCCGGCGATCACGACGCAAACCCCACCTGGAGCCCCGACGGAACAACGCTGCTCTTCACGTCACGGCGCAGTGCCAAGAAGACCGAGAGCACGTTGCATGCCCTGCCCATCGGCGCCATCGGCGAGACACGCACACTGGCGTCGATGCGCGACGGCCTTGGCGAGGTCACTTTCAGTCCAGACGGGAAATGGATCGCATTCCTCAGTCGCACACCACACGAGCGTTACGACGCTCCCGGCACCGAGGAAGGCGACGAGAGCTGGCAGGCACCACGCAAGATCGAGCGCTTCTTCACGATGCTCAACGGCGAAGGGTGGGTCTACGACCGTCCGTCGCACGTCTATTTGGTCGCGGCCGACGGTACCGGCACGCCGCGAAACCTGACGCCCGGCGAGTTCGAGCACACTGGTATTTCGTGGACGCATGATTCCGCCGCTCTCGTGACAGCGGCGTCGCGCCACGACACCTGGGACCTCGACTTCTGTGGAGATCTGTACCGCGTGCCGCTCGCGGGCGAGATCACCGCGCTCACCACCACCACCGGCAACTACTTCGAGCCCGCAACCGACCCAACGGGCCAGACGGTCGCGTTCCTCGGCTTCGACGACGCATCTACCTCCCCGCAGAACGTCCACATCGGGTTGGTGCCCAGCGCCGGCGGGGCGCACCGCTGGATCAGCCGTGCGCTTGACCGCACGTTCGACACAACCGCTGGTACGTCCGCTCCCCAGTGGCTCGATGCAACGACGCTGATCGGTGCCGCCGAGGACCGCGGCCACACGCATCTCTGGCGACTGTCCACCGATGGTTCCGCGCCAGTGGCCATCACCTCGGGGCCAATCACGGTCAAGTCGTTCGACAGCGCTGCAGGCACTATCGCCTTCTGCGCGGGAGCGGTCGACGAACTCAGCGATCTGTTTGTCCTTCACGACGGCGAGCCGCGCCGATTGACCTCGTTCGCCGGCAACTACCGCAGCGCCTACATACCACTGACGTGGGAGCGCTTTGCCGTACCGTGCACCGACGGCAGCGCCGAGATCGACGCATGGATCATGCGGCCGCTCGACTTCGACGCCACCAAGCAGTACCCGGTTGTGCTCAACGTCCACGGCGGCCCGCACACCCAGTACGGCGAGACCTACTTCGATGAGGCGCAGTTCCAAGCGGCCGCCGGGTTCGTCGTATTGATGAGCAACCCGCGAGGTGGCTCGGGCCGCGAGCAGGCCTGGGGCCAAGCAATTATGGGCCCGCAGCACACCGTTGCCCCCGGCAGCGGTTGGGGCGGGCTTGACGTCGATGACGTGATGGCGGTGTTGGATACCGCGCTCGAGCGCTACCCGTTCTGCGACCGCGGTCGCGTCGGCATGCAGGGCGGCAGCTATGGCGGCTACATGGCCACCATGTTGGCCGGCCGGTTCAGCGATCGCTTCGGTGCAATCTGCAGCGAGCGAGCAGTCAACAACGTGCTCACCGAGGAAGTGAATAGCGACAACGCCACCATCTTCCGCGTCGAGCACGGGCCCAACCACATCGATGCGCCGGAGGAGTACGAACGCCTCTCCCCCATCCAGTACGTGCGCGACATCACCTGCCCGCTGCTGATCATCCACAGCGAGAACGACCTGCGCTGCCCCATCAATCAGGCGGAAGAACTGTTCGTAGCTATGCGCCTGCTGGGCAAGGACGTGACTTTTTACCGGTTCCCCGGCGAGAGCCACGAGCTCTCACGCAGCGGCTCGCCCATCCACCGTCGCCAGCGAGCAGAGATCATCCTCGACTTCTTCGCCCTCCACCTGAAGTTGTAATTCCGCTGTACGTAAAGGCTGTCGGGCGCTGACCCTGGGCTGTGAGTTCTGACCTTTGACACAAACCTTCACTCAGCCTTCGGCTAGCCAGGCGTCGATCAGTTTGCGGGCAATCGAAATGGGAGGCGGGATCGACGGCAGCGAGTCGCGTGTGTACCACTGCGCATCGACGATCTCGCTGGGTTCACACACGATCTCGCCACTCTCCCATGCGGCCCGAAAGCCGATCATCAGACTGTGCGGAAACGGCCACGGCTGACTGCCGCGGTAGTCGACACTGCCAACGACAATGCCGACTTCCTCGTGCACCTCACGGATGACGGCTTCCTCCAACGACTCGCCGGGCTCCACAAAGCCGGCCAGGCAGGAGTACATCGGCCCGCGGAACTGCACACCCTGCGCGAGCAGAATCTGCTGGTCCGGCCCCGGCGCGCCCTTCGTGATCAACGTGATCATGGCTGGCGCTAGGCGCGGGTAGGCCAGCAGACCGCAGGCCGGGCACTTCATCGAACGATCGTTGGCCGACTGCTCCGTGGGCGTGGCGCAGCGACCACAAAAGCGATGGGTGCGCGCCCACTCCGCCAACTGCACAGCGCGACCGGCAATGGCCCATTCAGGTTCGGTGGAGCGGCCGTAGAGCGAGTACAGATCGAGCGCGGCACCCGACGAGGGGTCTTCGCCGCGCGGCACATCAACAGCCCAGCAGGCCTCGTCGCCAAGCATGCCCAGGAAGTGCACCGTCCAACTGTCATCGGCCGCCCGATCGTCGACGAACACGGTATTTCCGATGACATGGATATACCGGTGCCGCGCGGCTGAGCCGGTGGGCACGAAGGATGCGTTGAACGTCGCCATGCTCGCCACCGTAGGCTGCCAGAATGAGCAACGTAGTAATCGTCGACGCCGTCCGCACCCCCATTGGCAAGCGCAACGGTGGTCTATCCACCCTTCATCCTGCCCAGGTTCTCGCCACTGTGCAGCAGGCCATCATCGAGCGCACGGGCATCGACCCGGCAGTCGTCGATCAGGTCATCGGTGGCTGCGTCAGCCAGGTTGGCGAGCAGGCGTTCAACGTCACGCGCACCGCGTGGCTCAGCGCCGGCCTGCCCCTCACCACCGCCGCCACCACGGTCGACACGCAGTGCGGCAGCAGCCAGCAGGCCACCAACCTGGCCACCGCCCTCGTCGGCAGCGGCGTTGTTGACGTCGCCCTCGCCTGTGGCGTCGAGGCCATGAGCCGCGTGCCGATTGGCGCCGCCGGCAACAAGGCCTTCGGTCTCGGCATCCCGTTTCCCTCCACCTACTTCGGCCGCTACGAGATGACCTCTCAGTTCGAAGGCGCCGAGCGCATCGCCGACAAGTACGGCATCACCCGCGCCGACACCGACGCGTTCGGTTTCGCCAGCCAGCAACGCGCCGCACAGGCGTGGGCAGAGGATCGCTTCTCGGGTCAGTACATCACCGTGGATGCACCCGATCGCAACGACGACGGCAGCCTGGCCGACACGTTCCACACCGTCAGCCGCGACGAGGGCCTGCGCGAGACCACGATGGAGAAGCTGGCTTCGCTGAAGCCCGTTGGCCGCGAAAACGGCGTACACACCGCTGGCAACTCATCGCAGATCAGCGATGGCGCCAGCGCTGTCTTGCTGATGACGCAAGAGAAGGCCGCAGCCCTGGGCCTGAAGGCTCGTGCCCGCATCGTCGACACGTGCAACGTTGGCGTCGACCCCGTTCTCATGCTCACCGGTCCCATCGACGCGACGCAGCGTCTGCTGGCCCGTACTGGCCTGTCCATCGACGACATCGACGTGTTCGAGATCAACGAGGCCTTCGCCTCGGTCGTGCTCGCATGGCAGAAGGCTGTCGGCGCCGACCCGGCCAAGACCAACCCCAACGGCGGCGCTATCGCCCTTGGTCACCCGCTCGGTGGCACCGGCGGCTTCCTCATCACCAAGGCGCTCTACGAGCTGGAGCGCACCGGTGGCAGGTACGGGCTGATCAGCATGTGCTGCGGCGGCGGTCTGGGCACCGGCACCATTATCGAACGCCTCTAGGCATCGAACGCCTCAAGTTTGGGTTTGGGTCTGACGCTCGGCTTGGCCACCGGGCACGGCTCTGGCCGGGGTGGGATTGGGTGGCGGACAGATAGAACGGGCCTATGGAGCGTTGGTGGGTCATCGGGCTGTTGGCGACTGTCGTCCAGGGCAGCGTCGCGTGCGGCGACGGTTCAACCGCGGCCCCCACGTCTACGGGCGCACTCACTGCGAATGCGACGGTCATCTACGTCACTGACGGCGACACGGTTGGCGTCGAGATCGACGGCGTCGAGGAGCGCGTGCGCCTCATCGGCATCGACACGCCCGAGACGAAAAAGCCAAACACCCCGGTTCAGTGCTTCGGGCCGGAAGCCACCGCCTTCACCAAGTCGCTGCTGCCGGAAGGCACCGCGCTCTACGTCGAGCGCGACGTGGAGGCTCGCGACGTCTACGGGCGGCTGTTGGCCTACATCTACCGCAGCGCCGACGGCATGTTCGTCAATATGGAGATCATCGGTCAGGGCTACGCGCGGCCACTCACCATTCCTCCAAACGTCGCGCACGCCGACGAGTTCGTCGTGGCCGCGCGCAACGCGGAGGCAACCAACGTCGGCCTGTGGGCTGGCTGCAGCGGATAGCGTTCGCTGCGATGAGCACGCTCGCCGAACGCCTGGGTTACACGGCTGACACCAAGCTGGTGATCATTTCGTGCGACGACCTGGGCAGTTGCCACGCCGCCAACGAGGGCGTGTACGACGCGCTGCATCACGGTGTGGCCACCTGCGCCAGCCTGATGGTGCCCGCACCGTGGGCGCGCGACGCGGCCAACCGCTACCAGCCCACCGACGACATCGGTGTGCACCTCACGCTCAACTGCGAGCACGAGGCCTACCGCTTCGGGCCCATCACGCACGCACCGACACTCCTATCCGGTGAGGGTGGCTTTCCGCGCGGAGTCGACGACCTCTGGCAGCACGCCGACCCGGCAGAGGTGCTGCGCGAATGTCGCGCCCAGATCGAACGAGCAACGGCGTGGGGCATTGATGTCACACACCTCGCGCCGCACCTTTCGGCCATCACGCTGCGCCCAGAATTCTTCGACGTATATCTGGAATTGGCGGTCGAGTTCAAGCTGCCGATCCGTCTGCCCTCAACCATCACAGCCGAGCAGGCCGGCTTCCCCTTCCGCCGCCTGGCCGCCGAAGAGGGAGTGCTGTTCCCCGATCACTTCGACCATGACTGGCGTGCGGGCAGCCGTGAGCGCGTCTACGACGCTGTGCGCAACCTTCCCGCAGGCGTCACCGAGATCCATGTGCAGCCGGCCATCGATACGCCCGAGGTGCGCGCCATCACCGAGTCGGCCCCGCTGTGGATTGACGACCACGAGCTGGTCACTGCCGACGCAATGTTGCGCACGCTGCTCGCCGAGTCGGATGCAACCCCGATTGGTTACCGGGCGCTCAGGGACGCGATGCGAGCCGGCTGAGCGCGGCTGCTGCCGACCCATCGCGGAAGGCAGCAAACAGCGGCCCCGTCGGCCCGGTGTTCTTCAGCTTGCCCAACATGAAGGCGGTGGCTGGTGGCATGGTCGCCTCGGCAACGCCTACGGAGACGACCACCTCCGCGTCGTCGGACCCCTCGACTGCCTCGTCGTTCTTCGCAAACGACACCCGGTACTGAATGTCGGTCACAGCATGTCCGCCGAACTACGGATGCCCGCGAAGAGGTCGGTCTCCAGCTCGCCCACGGCCGGTTCGCCGACCAACGAGCGGGCCAGGATCCACTCTTCCCATGGAAAAACGTCGGCCAACTGCTCGTCAGTGAGACCAAACCACCACGGCTCGTCGGGGTTGACCTGAGTGGCGTGCGCCCGCAAGGCGCCGCTGCGCGCCCACAGGAACGCACCGACGTCGATGCGGGTGGTGATGCGATGGTCCTGACCCGGACGGTCGAGCCACGCCTGCTCGTACGGCGACTCGCCGCGGTGAAGGATCATCCCCTCGTGAACGGCCGTGAGCCGGGCCTTCGACCAGACCGTGTAGTACAGCTTGGCCGGCTGCCACGGCTCGCCCAGCTCCGGGTACCACGCTGGGTCGCCCGCGCGTTCGAACGCTGGGCCGGAGATGTCGTGCACCTTCAAATGGTCCGGGTGCAAGTACCCGCTCTGGTCATCGCTGTACGTGATGATGACCTGCGGACGTTCACGGCGAATGATGTTCACCAGCCGGCCGACGGCTTCGTCCGTCGGCGCCATGTGGAAGCTGTCAGGGTGACTATTCGCCTCACTGTCGGGCATGCCCGAGTCGCGGTAGCCCAACATCACGACCTCATCGAACCCAATGATTTCCGCCGATCGGGCCAGTTCATGGGGGCGCATTTCAGTGAGCAACGCCTTTTCCTGCTCGGACGTCATTTCGTGGAACGGCTGGCCGGGCTGACGCAGGCCAGGGTTCTGTAGGTCGCCCTCCTCGCCGCCGGTACAACACACCAACACCGTACGGGCGCCTTCTGCGTGATATTTAGCCAACGTGGGCGCGCCTTTGGAGGCTTCATCGTCGGGGTGGGCATGCAAGGTGAGCACGCAAAGCTGCTGAGAATCCACCTCGGCACGATATCTCCTGCACCTCAGTTGGGGCTCGCCGCAACGTAAGCTGCCCACGTGCGACGAGTAGTGCTGATGACCACCACCTGCCTGCTGCTCTTGGCGGCCAGTGGTTGCAAGTCCGACGGACGGACGTTGCGCCCGGCCCGCGATGACCAGAACGCATCGGTTTCCACGCCGGCCCCGTCTGCAACTGACGACCCGACGTTCATCGACCCGGACGCCGCCAACAGCACCGAAACCACCACTCCCCTGATCACGACGCCAACAACCACTGCCGGAACGCTGGTTCCACCGGCGGGAACGCTGCTGGCCACTGCTCCGTGGCGCAATGGAGAGGCCATCGATCCTCGGTACACGTGCGACGGGCTGAATGTGGCGCCCGCCCTTTCGTGGAGTGCAGCGCCAGCTGGCACGGTGGAGATAGCCATCACGCTCGCCGACCTTGACGCTCCAGAGTTTGCGCATTGGGCAATTGCCGGTCTCTCACCCGCCAGCATCGCTCTTGACGAGGACACCGTGCCGATTGGTGCATACGAGGCCACAAACGGTGCTGGCGACATCGGTTACACTGGTCCGTGCCCACCTGCTGGCAGTACGCACGACTATGTCCTCGCCGTGCACTACCTTGGGGTAGCAACTGGACTTGACGATGGCAGCGCAGCGGGGGCTTTGATCACAGCGATCGAAGCCGCCGAGACTGCTACAGCCGACGCGACTGGCACCTTTAGTCGTATCTAGCTGCAGCCGATAACTCACATATCACTTCGACCTTGTAAGGATGGCGGACATCACCGAGTTGCTCCCTTCGTTGCCGGTGGGCCTGTTCCAGGCCGATCGTGAAGGTCGCGTCACCGCGGCCAATGCAGCATTCGGCGCGCTCGTGCAGGTGTCCGTGGGTTCACCGATCGGAGCACCGCCGTGGGCAAACGCACATCCGGGCGACCGCGCATCCGCTGAGCTGATGTGGCGGCGCAGCGTCGAGGCCAACGTCGCCGTGCAACTGGAATTCCGGGTATGGCACGGCGCAGGCCGCATGACCTGGGTTCGCATCAACGCGGAAGCGCAGCGCGACTCCGTCGGGCACGTCACTGGTTACGGCGGTATCGCACTGGACCATACGGACAGTGTCGGGCAACAGGAGCTGCTCGATCGACTGTCGGGCGTGGTCGGCGCCACCGACGATGCGATCATCATTCTCGACCGCAACGGTGCACCGGTGTACACCAACGAGGCGGCTCGCAGCCTGTTCGGGGTGGAACACGAGCTCGACCTCATCCGTGATGCTGCCGCCCGTGCCCTGCTCCAAGCCATCCGCGACCAGGTGCCGCGTGAAGTCATGGCCAGTAGCCACAGCACAAAGTGGTCGGGCGAAATTGGGTTCCGCGGGCCTGACGGCCTGGAGCGCACGCTCGACATCGACCTGCTGCTGAACCGTTCGGCCGACGGTGTCATTGACTACTGGGGTGGAATCGCCCGCGACATCACCGCTACCAAGCAACTACAGAGCGAACTCACTCGTCAGGCCAACCACGACCCGCTCACCGGCCTCCCCAATCGTCTGCTGCTGCTGCGCACTGCGGCCGGCGCACTCGACGGCATTCGCGGTACGCGCAAGAACGTCGCCATCCTGTTCATGGACGTCGACCGGTTGAAGGACGTCAACGACACGGTCGGCCACGAAATCGGCGACGCGCTGCTGGCCCAGGTGGCACACCGCATCGCTCTCGCCACTCGGCCCTCCGATATGGTTGCCCGTATCGGTGGCGACGAGTTTGTCGTGCTCTGCGATGGCGGTATCGACGAGCACAGCGCGCTCGACCTTGCCGAGCGCGTCCGTAGTTCGCTCAGCGGCCGCATCATGGTGTACGGCGTGGAAGTCGACCTGTCGGTCAGCGTCGGCGTCGCCGTTGGCCTGCCCGCCCACGTCGAGGGCATCAGCGGCCAGGAGGCAGCCATCGAGCTGCTGCGCAACGCCGACATTGCGATGTACCAGGCCAAGCGCCGTGGTCGTTCGCGCTGCGAGCTGTACACCGAAGTCATGCGTGCCGAATCGCGGCAGCACAAGGTACTGTCCAACGAGCTCGAGCGTGCCCTCGCCGGCGGCCAGCTGCGCCTGGCGTACCAGCCCATCATCTCCACGCATAGCGGCCGCGTCGCTGGCGCCGAAGCGCTGCTGCGCTGGGACCATCCCGAGCAGGGCACGCTGCTGCCGGCGCAGTTCCTTCACCTCGCCGTCGAGTCGGGGGTCATCGTGCCCATCGGCGAGTGGGTCATCCACCAGGCCTGCCTCGACACTCGCGCGTGGCTGGACTCTGGTCTTGTCGACCGTGCATTCAGCGTGCACGTCAATATTGCCGGCCGCCAGTTGGCCGAAGGCACCTTCGTCGAACGTGTGCTGGCCACGGTGCGCCAGATGGAGCTGAACCCGCATCAGCTGACGCTCGATTTCGACGAGAGCACGCTCAACGATCGTCAGCCGGGCAACCTGCGCGCGATGCAGGCGCTGCGCCGCTTCGGTGTGCAGTTGGCGCTCGACAACTTCGGTACCGGTATCTCCTCGCTCACCGCGCTGCGGTCCTGCGAGGCCGACGTCCTCAAGCTGGACGGCACCGTCGCACGCATGCTCGGCACCAGCGGTGACGACGACCCCATCGTTCGGGCCATCATTCAGCTGGCACACGCACTCCATATGCAGGTGGTGGCCGAATGGGTCACGTCCGACGACCAGCTGCGCCGCCTCCGCGTGTTGGGCTGCGACTTGGTGCAGGGTTACCTTTTGGGTGAGCCCACCGCCGCCGATGTCTTCGGCGCCCGCGCCCCTCGCTAATGGGGCACCAGCTGAAGTGAACGACCAGCTGACGAACGTGCTCACGTTCGCCGTGCTCGGCTTCATGGGGTTCCGGCTACTCACCGGCCTTCGCCGGTCGCGCCTCGCCGAGGGCCGTGCTGTCGTCTCGCAGGTCCGACGTCGCTGCGGGTGGCAGCACGTGTGGCCGGTGCCGCTGCTGTTGACGGTGGTGGTCGCCGCCGCGACCGCACTGATGCAGATACCCGGCCTGTCCTGGGGCTGGTGGTCGATGCTGGGCGGTACCGGCAACCCGGTGTTCGGCGAGTCCGACGCGACGGTGGGCACGGTGTGGGAGTGGATCATTCCGCTCACCTTCGTGTGTCTGCTGCTGCCCGCCTTGCCGCTGTTCGCATTTGCCGAGGAGCGGATGTTTCGCTCCGGCGCTGAGAACTGGTCGCGGCCACGGCGAGTACTGAAAGTGCTGCAGTTCGGGATGATCCACGCGGTGATCGGCATTCCGCTCGGGGCCGCACTCGCGCTCTCTCTGGGCGGCGCGTATTTCATGTGGGTCTACCTGCGCGAGTACCGACGCCACATGAACCCGCACGACGCAACCCTCGAATCCACCGCCGCGCACACGGTCTACAACGGCTTGATTGTCCTGCTGGTCGTCGTCGCCGTCGGACTCGACGCAATCCTCTGACGCGGCCGCATTGCGGCCCGGGGCCGAGGAGGCGTCGCTAGCCTGACCGGCGTGTCGCTGCCCGTACCGCCCACTACGCCCCACTGCTATCGCCACCCCGCTCGCGAGGCGGGCCGCAGCTGCACTCGCTGCGGCAAGCCGGCGTGCACCGACTGCCTGGTGCAGGCCGCCGTCGGCTCGCACTGCCTGGACTGCGCGAAGGCAGCCCGTCCGGATGTTGCGACACGGGCCAAGCTGGCCAGCTCGCGCGTGCTCACCCCCGTGACCTACACCATCATCGGGCTCAACGTGGCTGTGTTCTTCCTGATGGTGCTCGCCGATCCGAAAACTCTGGGCGGCAACATCACCGAAGCGCATTACAACCTGGGCCTCAACAAGTCGATCCTGCACGGCGGTGTGCCGAACTGGAATGGCACCGCGTACGTGCCTGACCACCAGTGGTACCGCCTCGTCACCTCTGGCTTCATCCATTTCGGGGTGCTGCACATTGCCATGAACATGTTCCTGATGTTCCAGCTGGGCAACCTGCTGGAGCGGGCGTTGGGCCCGACGAAGCTCGTGATGATGTACGGCGCCAGTCTGCTCGCCGGCTCGCTTGGGGTGCTGCTGCTGGGCAGTGGTGGCATCAGCGGCGGCGCTTCGGGTGCAGTGTTCGGGTTGATGGCGGGCGCGGCCGTCGGTCTGCATCGGCGAGGTATCAACGTCTTCAGAACCGGCATCGGCACGACGCTGTTGCTCAACCTGGTGCTGACGTTCACTATTTCCGGCATCTCGAAGGGTGGGCATGTCGGCGGCGCGATCGGCGGCGCGATCTGCGGGTACATCATGCTGACCCCGAGCTCGAAGGCGTTGCCCAAGTGGGTTGCCTATGCCACGCCTGCCGCCATCGCCATCGCATCCGTGGTCGGTTCGATCATCGTCGTTGGCTGACGCGTCGTTGGCTGACGGTACGGCCTCAGCGGCGACGTGCCCGTCGGAGGAAACATCTGGGTGTCGTGGAGGCCACAGGCACCCGGTCACTGCTCCGCATACGGCAGCTTCGGCCCGGAGAACCAGCTGAACACTCGTCGCCCAGTGGCGGAGCGCCTGCGATTTGGTGCATGATGGGTTTCGCCATTGGGGGCGCGATCACGGATCACGATCGCACACGATCAGAGGGGATCACTGGTGAAGATTTCAGTTACCGTCAACGGAACGGTTCACGAGAGCGACGTCGAGCCACGCACGCTGCTGGTCCACTACATCCGCGAGGCGCTCGCGCTCACCGGTACCAACATCGGCTGCGACACTTCGTCGTGCGGTGCGTGCAGCGTCCACCTCGACGGTGAGGCAGTGAAGAGCTGCACGTTGCTGGCCGTCCAGGCCGACGGCGCGCAGGTCACCACTATCGAGGGCATGGCCACCGACGGTGTGCTGCACCCGATGCAGCAGGCATTCATGGAGAACCACGGTCTGCAGTGCGGCTACTGCACACCAGGCATGGTGATGGCCGCAACCAGCCTGCTCAAGGAAAACCCGCACCCAACTGAAGAAGAAGTGCGCATTGGGCTGGAAGGCAACCTGTGCCGCTGCACGGGTTACCACAACATTGTGAAGTCCGTACTGGCCTGCGCTGCAGGCGACTAATTCACCCGTCCGCATCGAGGTACTGGGGGTACCGAAATGACCGTCATCGACGATCGGCCTGCAACCGTGCTGGGGAGCCGCATGCTGCGCCGGGAAGACCCGGCGTTACTCACCGGCGAAGCGAAGTACACCAACGACTTGAATCTGCCCGGCGCGTTGCACCTCGCATTGGCGCGCAGCCCCTACGCGCATGCGCGCATTCTCAGCGTCGATCTCTCGGCTGCTCTCGCGGCCCCTGGCGTGGTAGCTGCATATAGCGGCGCCGATCTCACCGGTCTCTGGGCCGCCCCCATGCCATGCGCCTGGCCCGTCACGGCCGACATGAAGAACCCGGCGCACTATCCGGTGGCCGTTGGCAAGGCTGCCTATGTCGGTGACGCCGTGGCCGTCGTGCTGGCCACCACGGAGGTCGCCGCTCGCGACGCCATCGAGCTCATCGACGTGCAGTACGAGTCACTGCCGGCCGTGGTCGACCTGGAAGATGCACTCAGCGACCGCGTCGTCATTCACGACGAGCTGGGCACCAACAAGAGCTACCAGTGGGACCTCAAGATCGAAGGTCACGAGGGCGCTATCGACGAAGCCTTCGCTGCTGCCGCGTACACGGTGAAGGATCGCTACATCCAGCAGCGGCTGCTACCAATGGCGATGGAGCCGCGTGCAGTTGCGGCGGTACCGCAGCCGTTCGGCGGCGACATCACGCTGTACTCCAGCACTCAGGTGCCGCACATTCTCAAGATCATGAGCGCCATCACGCTGGGCATTCCCGAGCACCAACTGCGCGTCACCACCCCCGCAGTTGGCGGCGCATTCGGCAGCAAGCTGAATGTCTACGCCGAAGAACTGCTTTGCCTGGCGCTCGCCCGCAAGCACAAGCTACCGGTGCGCTGGAATGAGGAGCGCGGCGAGAACGCTGTTGCCACCATTCACGGTCGCGGCCAAATCCAAGACATGGAGCTGGCGGCCGATGCCGACGGCAAGATCATCGCCGTTCGCGTCCGCATCCTTGGCGACATGGGCGCGTACCTGCAGCTGGTCACGCCGGGCATCCCGCTCCTCGGTGCGTTTCTGTACGCCGGTGTGTACGACATCCCGATGTACGACTTCAGCTGCACCAGTGTGTTCACCACGCTCACTCCCACCGATGCGTATCGCGGCGCCGGTCGGCCGGAAGCCACGTACGCCATCGAGCGCGCTGTCGATTCGCTGGCGCACAAGATGGGTATCGACCCAATGGAGCTGCGCAAGCGCAACTTCATCCGCAAGGAACAGTTTCCGTACACCGCCATGACTGGCCTCACGTACGACAGTGGCGATCACCTGGCGGCTGCGCAGATGGCTGCCGAGCTGGCCGACTACGACGGTGTCCGTGCCCGCCAGGCCACCCAGAACTTGCCCGGCGCTGCGAAGCGTCTGGGTATCGGCCAGGCCAGTTACTTCGAAATGTGCGGCCTCGCGCCGTCACGAGTGTTGGCCTCCCTGAACTACTCGGCCGGCGGCTGGGAAGCAGCCACCGTGCGCGTGCTGCCCACCAACAAGATCCAGGTGGTCACGGGCACGGCCCCCCACGGGCAGGGTCACGAGACGTCGTGGAGCATGATCGTTGCCGACAAGTTGGGCGTCCCCCCGGAGGATGTCGACGTGCTGCACAGCGACACCGCGATTGCGCCGCTGGGCCTCGATACCTACGGCTCGCGTTCGTTGCCGGTCGGCGGCGTGGCAATTGCGATGGCGTGCGACAAGGTGATCGACAAGGCGAAGAAGATCGCCGCTCACCAGTTGGAAGCCAACGAGGACGACCTCGAGTTCGCCGGCGGCACATTCACGGTGAAGGGTTCGCCCGACAAGTCGATGCCATTGGCCGCCATTGCCTTCGCGGCCTTCACTGCGCACGACCTGCCCGATGGCCTCGAGCCGAACCTGGAAGCGCACGTCACCTACGACCCGCCGAACTTCTCGTGGCCGTTCGGTACGCACATCTGCACGGTCGAGGTCGACGTCGAGACCGGCCATGTACAAGTACTGCAGTACGTTGCCGTTGATGACTGCGGCAACCAGGTGAACCCGATGATCGTCGAAGGCCAAGTGCACGGAGGCGTCATTCAGGGGCTTGCACAGGCACTGTTCGAGGAAGCCGTCTACGACACCGACGGCAACCTGCGCAACGCTTCCCTGGCCGAGTACCTGGTGCCAGCTGCCAGCGACGTACCCAGCCTCACACTGGGCCACACCATCACCCCGTCGCCCACCAACCAGTTGGGGGTCAAGGGCATTGGCGAGGCCGGAACCATTGGCGCCGCACCTGCGGTGATCAATGCCATCGTTGATGCGCTCAGTGGTCTCGGCGTCAATAATGTGCTGATGCCCGCCAGCCCACAGACTGTGTGGACAACGATTCAAGCCGCAATTCCGAAGACCCCTTCGAATGGAGACAGCAAGTGATTCCCGCAGCATTCGACTACGTCCGTGCCGGTTCGGCAGCCGAGGCCATCAGCCTCATTGGCCAGCACGGTGAGGACGCCAAGTTCCTCGCCGGTGGGCACAGCCTGCTGCCGCTGATGAAGCTGCGGCTGGCTTCCCCCAGCGTGTTGGTCGATATCGGCCGCGTCAGCGACCTCAGCTACATCCGAGACGCGGGCGACCACATCGCCATTGGTGCGCTCACGCGCCACATGGACGTGGAGACCAGCGCCGTGCTGAAGGAGCACGTGCCGCTGTTGGCGCACGCCGCCGGCTACGTCGGCGACCCGCAGGTTCGCCACCGCGGCACGCTGGGCGGCACCATCGCCCACGCCGACCCGGCCAGCGACCTGCCGGCTACCACGCTCGCACTCGGCGCCACCTATGTGGTGCAGGGCCCCAACGGCACGCGCGAGATTGCTGCCGCCGACTTCTACAAGGGCTTCCTCGAGTCGGCGCTTGAGCCAGACGAGATGCTGACCGAGATTCGCGTGCCCAAGATGGGCGGCGCCGGTTGGGGCTTCCAGAAGTTCAACCGTCGCGCGCAGGACTGGGCCATCGTCGGTGTCGCCGCGTGGCGCAGTAACGGTTCGTCGGGCGTCGCGCTGGTCAACATGGGCAGCACGCCCATCCTCGCCAGCAGCGTGTCCTCCGCACTTGCCGGTGGCGCATCAGTGGCCGATGCCGCGCAACTGGCGGCCCAGGACGCCGAGCCGCAGGCCGACCTCAACGCCAGCATTGAGTACCGCACCCACCTCGCCAAGGTGCTCGTCCGCCGAGCCCTCGAGGAAGCCAGCAAGTAATTCACCCGCTTGTCACCCTCTCGAGTTGTACGTACAGCCGACGAGGGCGGCGGGTGCCATGAACACCACGAGAACGGTCGGTAGCGTGGGCGACCATGTCGACGACGGCCGAGGCACCCACATTCGTGGATCCTTCGACGCGTCGACCGTCCGAAGGCCTGAGGCTGCAGTTGCGTTCGGTCGTGCCCGACGACGAGTTCCGCGTCATCCGCTTGGCGCTGATGTTCGAGTTCTTGTTCGTCTACCTCTGGTGGTTGCGGGTCCGAGGCCTGCCCATCGATCGCATCTCGGTGGCCATCAGTGTGGCCCTCTTCCTACTGTGCGCGTTCGTCGGCAAGACCTGGCGCACGTGGGGCATCCTGCTGCTCGACTGCGCGTTCTACTGCGTGATGTGGCTGGCGTACGAACGCACTCGTGGCGCAGCCGACGACGGCGTCTCGGTGTTCGGGCTGTTCCAGATCCCCCAGCAATTACAGGTGGAATCGGTGCGCAACATCGACCGCGCGCTGTTCTTCGGCAATGACCCGAACGCCGTGCTGCAGGAGCACTTCTGGGGGAAGACCGTCCGCTGGTACGACGTCGTTGCCTCCACCACGTACATGACGCACTTCGTGTTACCGATCGTCGCGATGGCCGTTTTGTGGGCCATCAGCCACCGTCAATGGGTGCGGTTCATGAAGCGCTTCTCCGCGCTGCTGGTCATTGCCTGTTTGATGTTCATCATCATTCCGACGGTGCCGCCGTGGATGGCCACCAGCCCTAAGTTTCCCTACCAGCTCTTCGGCGAAGTGCACCGCGACGCGGGCCGCGGGTTCCGTCATCTCGGCTTTTACGGGTTCACCAACGACTACAAGATCCAGTTGAGCAACGGCAATGGGGTGGCCGCGATGCCGTCGCTGCACTCGTCGTTCGCACTCATCGTGCCCGCGTTCTTCCTGCCCTGGATTCGCCCGAAGTGGCTCAAGGCGCTGGTGCTGCTGTTCCCCGTGATGATGCTCGCCTCGCTGGTGTATCTCGGTGAACACTGGGTGGTCGATGGTCTGGTCGGATGGGCCATCACCGGCGGTGCCTTCTGGTTCTGGAACCGCATGGAGCGCCGCACCCGTGTTCGCCGTAGCAACCGTGCACGTGAGGCGCTCTCATGATGGACCCGCCCAAGGTCCTGCTCGAACAGTCATTCCTGCACGCCGTCGCCGACTCCTCGAACGCCAACCACGAAGCCGCTGCCGCCCAGTACCTCGACCTGGTGGCGCAGTACGAGGCGGAAGAAATCCTGCTCGTCGCGGTCCGCACGCACCTCGGTGAGCTGGTCGGCCTCGACCGCAAGCACGTGTTCGCTCCCGTCGATCGGTTGTGGGTTGGATTCCAGCACCGTCGCGCTGCCGCCCGTTCGCTCGTCGCTGACAACCCCGCGTTCGCACTCACGCTGGTGATGGCGCAACGTCATCGCGTGCGCACCATCGCCAGCTTCGATCCTCGCTTTCTCGACTACGAGCTCACTGTCTTGCCCGTAGCCACCATTGACTAACCTGCAGCCACTTCACACACCTCTCCGATAGTCGGTGCACCCATGTCGTTCAGCCATGACGACGAGTCTTCCAATTTCGACGCGTACCACCTGGACGCAATCGCCGACGCCGACCCGTACCCGTACTGGTACGAGGATGCCGACGAGCCAGACAGCAACCCGACGTTGGTGCGCAGTGAGATCTGCGACCTGTGCGTGGTGGGCGGTGGCTACAACGGGCTGTGGACGGCCATCATCGCCAAGGAGCGCGACCCAAGCCGCGACGTGATCCTGATCGATGCACACGAAGTTGGTTCGGCCGCCAGTGGTCGAAATGGTGGTTTTATGGAGAGCAGCCTGACGCACGGAGTGGCCAACGGGCAGGAACGCTTCCCCGACGAGCTGCCGCTGCTGGAGGAGTTGGGGTTGAAGAACCTCAACGACATCGAGTCAGCCATCGAGCGCTACAACATCGACTGCGATTACGAGCGCACCGGCGTCATCGATATCGCCACCGAGTTCCACTCGCCCAGCTACCTCGACGAACTGCGCGACGACTACTTGCAGCTGCGTTCGCTGGGCCAGAAGGTCGAGTGGCTGGACCAGGAGGCGATGCGCGCGCAGGTCAACTCGCCCACCTATACGGGTGGTCTGTGGCGCAAGGATCGGGCGGCCATTGTCGACCCGGCTCGGCTGGCGTGGGGGCTGAAGGGCGCGGCGATGTCGCTGGGCGTGCGCATCTACGAAGACACCAAGGCCACATCCATCGAGAAGGACGGCGTGGGCGTACTGGTGACCACCCCGCTGGGCCGCATTCGGGCGGGCAAGGTGGCGCTCGCCACCAACGCCTTCAAGCCGCTGCTGAAGCGGGTCAGCCATTACATCGCCCCCGTATACGACTACTGCATGGTGACCGAGCCACTGTCGAAGCAGCAGCTGGCCGACATTGGGTGGGAAGGCCGCCAGGGTCTCAGCGACATCAGCAACCAGTTCCACTACTACCGTCTCACCGAGGACAACCGCATCCTGTGGGGCGGCTACGACGTCATCTACTTCTGGGGCGGCAAGGTGAACTCGGAGCTGGAGAGCCGGCCCGAGACGTGGGCCAAGTTGAGCAAGCACTTCTTCGACACGTTCCCGCAGCTGGAGGGCCTCAAGTTCACGCACGCCTGGGGCGGCGTGATTGATACATGCAGCCGCTTCTGCGTGTTCTGGGGCAGCGCCATGCAGGGTCGTGTTGCGTACTCGGTGGGCTACACCGGGCTGGGCGTGGCGTCCACCCGCTTCGGTGCCGAAGTCATGCTGGACATGATCGACGGCAAGCGCAGTAAGGCCACCGAGACCGAGTTCGTGAAGAGTAAACCGCTCCCCTTCCCGCCCGAGCCGTTCCGCTTCATCGGAATCCAGACCACCCGCTACTCGCTGAACCGAGAAGACAAAACCGGCAAGCGCAACCTCTGGCTGAAGGGCCTCGACCGCTTCGGACTCGGCTTCGACAGCTGATTCGCAGACTACAGC
>JAYUCY010000095.1:0-18379 GCA_043740085.1 Ilumatobacteraceae bacterium | reverse complement strand
TCTCGCGGCTCCTCCACCACGTCCAACCGCTCCATCATCCTGTCGGTGCGCGCTGCCTTGCCGGCCAGTTGCTGGCTCTGGTTCATCTTGAACGACTTGATGTGCTTGTCGCCGTCGGACGGATTCTTCTTCGCCGTCGATGCCCCCTGCGTGGCCCACTCGCGTTCGCGTTGCGCACGGCCGGCCAGCGATGACCGCTTGCTGTCGTACTCCTCGTACGCCTGACGCGCCTGCCCGCGGGCGATGTCGCGCTCGTGAAGGTAGACCTCCCACCCGCCCGCGTAACGAGCGGCGGTGCGGGTGAACTCATCGATCTCGACGACGTGCGTAATGGTGCGTTCCAGGAACGTTCGATCGTGACTGACGATCACGCACCCGGCGCTCAACCCGGTAACGAAGCGTTCCAGCCGAGCCAGCCCATCGAGGTCGAGATCGTTGGTGGGCTCATCGAGCAGAAACACATCGAAGCGGGCAAGGAACAGCGCGGCAAGACCGACATGGGCTGCTTCACCGCCGGAGAGCACCGGTAGCCGTTCGTCGAGCAGTCGCTCCGGCAACCCTAGGTCGGCCCACACCTCGGCCACTCGCGAATCGAAGTCAGCGGCGCCTAACGCCAGCCAACGGTCGAGTGCATCGCTGTACGCGTCTCCGGCATCGGTCTCGCCCGCGGCCATCGCGGCGGTCGACGCGTCCATCGCGGCAGAGGCCGCAGCAACACCGGTTCGCCGCTCTAGGTGCTGGCGCACGGTCTCGTCGGCGCGCTCGGGTTCCTGTGGCAGGTAGCCGACGTTGGCCGTCGCTGGCGACAGGGTGACCGCACCACGATCGGGCTGCAGTAGCCCGGACAGGATGCGCAGCAGCGTCGACTTGCCCACTCCGTTGGGGCCGACCAGGCCGACGCGCTGGCCAGGGTCGACGGCAAGATCGACGCCCTCCAGAATGTGGCGGGCGCCGAGTGCCAACGAAATGTCGCGCGCGTGAAGTGAAGCAGTCACCCTGAAATCTTCTCAGCCACCGGTGATCGCGCGGCCAACGATTTCGCGCATGATCTCGCTGGTACCGCCGTAGATGGTTTGGACGCGGCTGTCGGCCCACGCGCGTGCGATCGGGTACTCCAACATGTAGCCGTAGCCGCCGTGCAACTGAAGGCACCGATCGACCACCTTGTTCTGCAGCTCCGTGGTCCAAAACTTCGCAGCCGCAGCCTGCTCGGGCGAGAGCTGATCGGCGCAGTGCAGTTCCACACAACGGTCCACGTAGACCTGACCGATTTGGACTTCGGTGCTCAGCTCGGCGAGCAGGAACTTGTTGTACTGAAACTGGCCGATCGGCTGGCCAAACGCCTTGCGTTCCTTGGTGTAGGCCAGCGTCTGATCCATGGCCGCCTGGCACACGCCCATCGCCCCCACAGCCATACCCAGCCGCTCCTGGGCCAGGTTCAACATCAGCGAGTAGAAACCCGTGCCTTCCTCGCCCAGCAGGTTGGTCACCGGCACTTCCACGTCGGTGAAGAACAACTCGGCCGTGTCCTGTGCGTGCATGCCCAACTTTTCCAGATTGCGGCCGCGTTCGAAGCCCTTCATCCCGCGCTCGATCACGAGCAGGCTCATGCCACGGTGCTTCGCATCCGGGTCGGTCCTCACCGCCACGATCACCGCGTCGCTATTGATGCCGTTGGTGATGAACGTCTTGCTGCCATTGACGACGTAGGTGTCGCCGTGGCGAACGGCCGTCGTACGAATGTTGGCCAAGTCGCTGCCGGTGTTGGGTTCGGTCATCGCGATTGCAGTGATGCACTCGCCGGTGACCATGCGCGGCAGCCAGCGCGCCTTCTGCTCGTCGTTGCA
This sequence comes from Ilumatobacteraceae bacterium, assembly GCA_043740085.1. Lineage (GTDB taxonomy): Bacteria > Actinomycetota > Acidimicrobiia > Acidimicrobiales > Ilumatobacteraceae > UBA668. The sequence continues at coordinate 16,532 of JAYUCY010000095.1, read as the reverse complement.
CAGGCCGATGAAATAGGGCAGCACAATGTCGTTGTGCAGCGTGAAGCCGTTGGCGCTACCGATCACTCCGGTGTAGCTGACTTCCTCCTGCATGACGGCCGCGAAGCGATAGTCGTCGGTGCCACCACCGCCGTACTGCTCGGGCACGGTGAGCCCAAGGAAGCCATGCGACCCGGCCGCCAGCCACAGCTCACGCGGCGTGATGCCGTCGCGCTCGTACTGGTCGTGGTTCGGAACGACTTCCTTGTCAAGCCAGCTGCGAAACGCGCTACGGAACTGCTCGTGCTCGTCGGCGTACAGGGTGCGGGCAATGTCGCGCATGCCCGCAGGTTATGCCTGCAGCATCCCGAAGCCCTCCCCGCTACCCGCCGGGCAGGGTTTGCTGAAGGGTGAGCACGGGCTCGAAGAGGTCGCCGAGTTCGTCGACCCTTGCCAACACTTCGCGCCAAGTGAAGCGCAGCTCGGGGGCACCCTCGGCGCAGGCCGACACTTCCTCCCACGTCACTGGCGTGCTGCACGTCGGCTCGGGGCGACCCCGCAGCGAATACACGCCGATGGTGGTTTTGAAGCGTGCATTCTGGCTCCAGTCGACGAAAATCTTGCCCGGCCGCACGGCCTTCGCCATCGTGGTGGTCACTCGCTCGCGATGCTGGTGCTCCAGCAGTTGGCCGACGGCGAGCGCGAAGTCGGCAGCAACCTGATGGGTGCACGGCGTGTTCAGCGGCACGTACAACTGTAAGCCCTTGGAGCCGGACGTCTTGGCGAAGCCCTGCAGGTTCACGGCGCCGAGGATCTCGTGCACGAGGATCGCAATCTCGCAGCACTCCTTCATCGCCGCCGGCGCGCCAGGATCGAAGTCGAAGACGACCGCTCGAGGCGAATCCAGATCGGCAGCCAGCGCCATCGGCACATGCAGTTCCAGTGCAGCCATGTTGGCGGCCCACACCAGCCCGGCGGCCTCGTCCATTCGGCAGTACGCGAGGTCACCGTGGCGATCGCCGGGGCCGAGTGCGGTGCCCATCCACTCCGGGCGGTGCTTCGGGCAGCGCTTCTCGAAGAAGCCTTCCTTCTGCACACCATCGGGGAACCGCTTCAACGTGATGCAGCGGCCGGCGAGATGCGGAATCATCACCGGCGCAATGCGTGCGTAGTACTCGATGACCTCGGCCTTGGTCGTGCCTGCGGTCGTTCCCGTCGCCGTTCCCGTCGCCGGGTAGAGCACCTTGTCGAGATTGCTGAGGCTGAGCTCACGCCCACCCACTTCCACGGTGGTGCGAGTAGTCACGCCGACTTGCGCACGCGCTTGGACTTCGGTGCGGCTTCGGCCATCTCCGGTGCGCCAGCGGGATGGCGACCGCGGGCGGCCTTGGCGGCCTTCACGCTGGCTTCGAGCGCGGCCATCAGGTCGATGACCTGCGGTGCCGCGGCGACAGCCGTGGGTGCTTCGAACTGCTCACCGGCTGCCTTGCGTTCGATCAGGTCGAGCACTTGCTCGCGGTAGTTGTCGCGGTATTTCTTCGGCTCGAAGTCGGCCGACAGAGACGACACCAGCGCCTCCGCCATGAGCACTTCCTTGTCGCTGACCTGCACGTCGGCCAACGAGTCCAGTTCGTCGACGGCGCTCATCGGCACGATTTCGTCGGCGAATACCATCGTGCTCATCATCAGCTTGCCGTCCACCGCACGTAGCGCGGCAACGTACTGCTTGTTGCGCATCACGAATCGACCGATGGCCACCTTGCCTGCCTGCTCCATCGCCCGCGCCAACAGCGCGTAGGGCTTGGGGGTCTTGTCGGGGGCGACGATGTACTGCGAGTCGAAGTAGACCGGGTCGATGTCGGCCAGGTCGACAAACTCCTCCAGCTCGATCGATTTGGTGACCGAGGGGATGAACGGCTCAAGCTCGTCGGGGTCGACCACGACGTAGCGGCCCTTGGAGATCTCGTAGCCCTTGACGATGTTTTCGTCGGGCACGTCTTCCCCGGTGTCGGCGGAGACCTTTTTGAGCTTGATGCGGCTCATGCTGCGATCGTCGAGCTGGTTGAACGCAACGCTCTTCTTGCTGACGCCGTTGTAGAGCTTGATGGGGATGGCCACCAGCCCGAAACTGATCGTTCCGCTCCAGATAGGTCTCGGCATGGCCCCAGTCTGCCGCAAAGTCGCCAAGTTGACCAGTGACCCACGCCCAACCCTGCCCCCACCTGACACTGTTACCCCCCATTTGCGCGCGCAACAAAGTTCTGGGCAGCGTCCGTCCCACGCGGCGGTCTGGGAGGAACCCGTCCCGGAAACCGGGACTGACGACACCCAGAACGCTCCGACGAAGTTCGCCGAACTCCTTGCGCGCGCAAATGGGTAAGGCCAGTCCCGGAAAGCGGTACGGACGACGCCCAGGACCGCTTGGGACGGACGCTGCCCAGAAATTTGTTGCGCGCGCAAATGGGGAGGTTGGGTGCCGGGGTCAGCCAGCCAGGATGGCTCGTGCTACTAGATCGGTGCCGAAGGCGGTGAGGATGGCCAGGTATAGCAGGCCCGTCGCCGCCATCACGGCTGAGTAGTAGCGCTCGCGGAGCGCTGCTTTCGTCACGACCACCAACGCCAGTGTCGTGATTGCGCACGCTGCCCAGAACCAGCCGAGCTGACCGCCCCACCCATCGCTGACCGAGCCGGACCACACCGAGAACATGCCGATCGGCAGCAGCAGGGCGATGATCTCGACCGGCCACACCCAGCCAAGTGCGCGCACCAGATCGTTGAGGTGCCTTCGCGGCAGACCCGGCTGCACCAGGTACCAGTGGCCCAGCAGCATCGCATCGGTCACCGAGCCCAGGAACGCAGCCCCGGCGAACGTGCGCAGCAGCGACACGAAGAGGTTGCCGCCTGCGTCGACCGACGCAGCGACCAACCCGGCGATGGACAGCACTGGCGCGGCCAGGTCGATCCACGGCGGAAACTCGGCGACGCCCATGCGCTCGCTGATCCCGCGCTCGATTCCCGTCATCGCTGCGACACGTTCACTGCGGCGATCGTGCTCGTCGGTCTGCCCCGACACGCCCGCCCTGCGACGCACCACCGACACCACCAACGCCACAAACGAAGCGGCCGCGACGGCGATGGACGAGGCCTCGCGCACCGGGACGAGGCCGAACTTGAAACCTGCCGCCGCCGCCACCACCGCCATCAGCAGATAGGTGCCCCGCAGCAGCCAGCCATAGCCGATACCAACGACTCGTCGGCGAGTGGTGAACCACAGGAAGAACAATCCGCCAGCCGCCCACTGCAGGAGCACGGTGGCGACATCGACTCGAATCACGACCCGAAGGCTAGAGAGAATTTCCCCACCTTTACCAAACCTTCACGAAGCGTCCGGCGTGTCTCTCATTGACGGTTCGCTGCAACTCCCGTCCGCATCGGGCCGTCAGTACCTGCCGTAGGGGGGCGCTGGCCGCGCTGGCGACCTCCTGCGGGGCAGGTACAGCGCCTTTGTGGCGCCAGCCCCTACGATCGGCGGCGATGAATCGCCGCGCGCTACCCATCCTCGCCCTTGCTTCGTTACTGCTGACGGGCTGCATGACCGGCAAGCGGCCGTACTTCAACGACGACCCCTTTCCCACTGGGGCGCCCACCGGGGATGCGTCGATCGATGCCGTGCTGCAGAAGCTGGACGCCGCCACAACCGGCCCGGCGACGGCCGCCTACAGCGTTTTGACCAAGTTCGGCAACACCACCAATCCGGCCACCGTCGTGCTTGACGCAGGCGATCGCAGCGTCACCATTGGCAACGTTCGCTACGTGGAGACGCCCATTGGCGCCGTCACCTGCGCGACGGACAACTCGGTCCCATGCATTGCTGGCCTCGACCCAACACGCGTCAGCAACATCGGTGTCACCATCGACTTCTACGCGATTGAAGCGGCCACCCGCCTTCGGCGCGATGCGCAGGCAACGCTTGCACCCACCATCCCGCACGTAGAGACGATTGCCGAGCAGGCCGCACTTTGTGTCGACGTTCCACTGGCCGGCGGCGTGGCGGTGTACTGCGTGCTCGACAATGGTCTGGTGGCACGGATGGACGACGGCGACGTTGCGGTCAATCTCACCGTGTTCAGTCCCACCGCCGACCCCGGCCTCCTCCAACTCCCAGCCGTCTAATCGAGGGTTCCAACCGCGCCCCAGGTCACCGTAACCCTCGATTGAAGATGGTCGCGGCCGTCCGACAGGGCCGACTAGCCCTCGACTAGCCCTCGACTAGCCCAGGGACACGAGGGCATGAGTGGCGAAGTTCATGCTCAGCGGGCCGGTTTGCGTCGCGACCACGATGTCCTCCAGCCGCATACCCCAGCGACCAGCGACGTAGATGCCCGGCTCGACGCTGAACGCGTGGCCCGGCTCGATGAGCAGTGCGTTGCCCTCCACCATGTACGGGTCCTCGTGCGCCTCCATGCCGATGCCGTGACCGGTGCGATGGATGAAGTACTCACCAAAGCCAGCATCGTCGATGACCTGACGCGAGGCACGGTCCACGTCCTGACACGCCGCCCCCACCACCCCGGCGGCCACACCAGCGGCCTGCGCCTCGTGCAGCACCGCGTACGCCTCGGCAATCTCCGCCGTCGGCGCGCCAAGCGTGACGCAGCGAGTGATGTCGCTGCAGTAGCCGTCCTTGGTGCCGCCGAAGTCGCACAGCACCAGATCGCCGCCGACGATGATGCGATCGCCCGCGTGGTGATGCGGTGATGCCGCGTTCTCACCGGCCGCCACGATGGCGAAGTTGACGATGTCGTGGCCTTCCGCGATCAGCCGAGCAGAGATGTCTGCGCTGACCGCCGCCTCCGTGCGACCCAGCAGTGGAATGTCACCGGCGTGTAGCTGTGCTGCCACGCGATCGGCGGCAGCTCCCGCCGCCTGCAGCGCCACGATCTCAGCCGCGTCCTTGCGCATCCGCAGGTCGTTCATCACGCTCGTGCTGCGCAAGTACTCCGTGTCGCTGCTGTTCCAGCGGCCCAACAGTTCGACCAGGAATCGCGCCCACATGGTGTCGCCCACGGCCGCCCGGCGGGGCTGCCCAACCAGCCCGGCGACGATGGCCACCGGGTCTTCCAGCTCACCCCACGGGCGCAGCGCAAAGACACCCTCGTGGGGCACGACGCGGGGTGCTTCCAGCCGCGGGATCACCAAGGTGGCATCGCCATCGCGAGGCACGACCAGCATCGTCAAGCGCTCAAGCGGCATCGCTTCATAACCAGTCAGGTACGGCAGATCGCTGCCGACCGACACCAGTAGCACATCGATACCCGACTGCTCCATGCTGGCGCGGGCGCGCTCGATTCGATCGAGGTAGATGGCAGACGAGGTCTCGGTACGCATCCCGCCATTCTGGCCCGAGTTCAGTGCAAGAGCGAGGCGTATGATCCACACGTGCGTGCTCGTCTCGTGGGTTTCCTTGGTATCGCTGCAATCGCCGTTGCCTCGTGTGGCGTTGCCGACCCCGGTGTCACGGCCACCCAGTCGCAGCAGAGCGGCGGCAACGGCCACCTGTTCCCCGGCCAGCCCGGCCAACCGGCCGATACGCCAACGGTCGACGAACCGACCTTCGATGTCATCCCCGGTGTCGTTGACTTCGGGGCCGACAAGCCCGCACAGCCATACGACGGGTTCCTGACGGCCGCGTTTGGCGACATTCAGAGTTTCTGGAACGACGCATTTCCGGAGGCCTACGGCAGCGCGTTCGAGCCGCTGGCGGGCGGAATCTTCGCGGCCTACCCCTCGCGAACCGACGACATCCCCGGCTGCGGAACGACGGACAGCTCGAGCTACGACGACGTGGCCAGCTTGGGCGCGTTCTACTGCATCGACGGCGACTTCATGGCCTACGACGACGACTCGCTGCTGCCTTCGCTGGTCAACGACCTGGGTAAGGAAGCGGTCGCGATCGTGCTCGCTCACGAGTTCGGCCATGCGGTGCAGGCCCGAGCCAACGAGTGGGACCAGCCAGGCGTCCTGAAGGAGCAACAGGCGGACTGCTTCGCCGGTGCCTGGAGCGCACACGTCGCCAGTGGCGGCAGCGACCTGATCACCTTCGACGACGTCGACGTGCGCTCCGGCCTGGTCGCAATGATCAACGTGCGCGACCCAATCAACAGCGCCGGCCTCACCGACCCCGATGCCCACGGCACCGGCTTCGACCGCGTCGGCGCCTTCCAGGACGGCTTCGAGGGCGGAGTGCTGCGCTGCAAGACCTTCTTCACCGAAGACCGGCTCAACAACCTGGTCGACATTCCGTTCGACATTCGCGACCAGAACGCTGGCAACCTGCCCCTGATCGACGAAGGACCCATCGACCCAGCCCTCGGGCCACAAGACATTGTCACCCTGATCCCCAACAGCCTCGCGTTCTTCTGGAGCGACCTGGCCGCGGCCAACAACGTCCCGTTCACCGCGCCGGCGCTGCAGCCGTTTGCCACCGAGGGCCCGTTCCCCAATTGCGACGGCATCGACGAGTCGCAGTACGCCCGAAACATCGTGTACTGCGCGGCCGACAACACCATCTACTGGGACCAGGACTATTCCCTCGCACTCTCGCAGGACCCGCTGACTGGCGACATGTCGGTGGGCTACCTGTTCTCCAACTCCTATAGCGAGGCCATCCAAGACGCGCTCCAGAGCCAAACATCTGGCGAGTCAAGAGCGTTGTTCAACGACTGCCTCACCGGCGCATGGGTCGGGTTCATCATTCCGCCGATCCCACAGGCCCGCGACGACACGCTGCAGCTGTCGGCTGGCGACCTCGACGAAGCCGTCATCATCGCCATCGCCCGCAGCGACGAGAGCGCCGACAACAACGTGAACGGCAGCGCCTTCGAGAAGATCTCCGCCTTCCGCACCGGTGTGCTGGGCGGCCTCAACGTCTGTCGCGACTCCGGTGGCTGACACCCCCTGCTCAGCTCAGAAACGCGGGCCGCGGTTAGGGGGCGACCGTCTCGGCCACCGTCGTGGTGGGCGTGGTGCTGGTGGTCGTTGTAGCAACGGGCGCCTTGGTGGTGGTGGTGGTGGTCACCACTGTGGTCGTGGGCACAACCGTTGACGTCGTCGAGCTGGTTGTGGTGGTGTACGCCGGGTCCGGACGGTTGAAGCTGGGCAGCATGTCGTTCGTGGACTGCTGCTCGGGCTCCTTCCTGCCATCCCACACCCACACCTGGTCACCCTTCTTCACCAACGTGGCGAAGACCGGGCTGAGGAACTTGGGAATGCGGATGCACCCGTGTGATGCCGGCTCGTTGGGCACGTTCACGGCACCGTGGATGGCGATGCCGTAGTTGAAGTAGACGGGGTCGTCCATGCCGCCGAGCGCACCCACCCGGTGACCGGCAACCTTGCGGTCGATGTCGAACACACCACCGGGGGTCTTCGACTCGGCGCAGATTCCCTTGGTGATGGGTTCAGCCAGCAGGACACCGCTGGAGTCGGTGTCGATGGTGACTTCGTCGCAGAAGGTGGCAGGAATGCCCTCAGGCGTCAGTTTGCCGGACGAGATGTGCGAGATGAAGATGGCCTTGCCGCGGTCGTAGACCACGAGGACCTGCTTGGGAAGGTCGATCTCGACGTGGGTGGCGGTGGTCTCGGTGCGTCTGGGCTGGACGACGATCTCGTCCTGCATCGTCTGCCACAGCTCGTTGGTGAGCACACCGGTCTGCTGCGTGTTGGTGAGATTGGCGACCAACCCCTCGAACGCCCACAATGCCTGCTGGGTGCCACCACCAAACTGGCCGTCGATCGGCCCCGGCTGGAAGCCGAGATCGAGCAGCCGTTGCTGCATCGCCTTTACCTCATCGCCATACATCCCCTTGCTGAGCGACGACGTGAGCTGCGTCTTCACCGTGGCCGGATCGGTGGCAATGACCACCGAGGGCAGAGTGACGCCCGGAACCGTCAGCGCCGAACCATCCGCTGAGAGCACGACGGACTGCTCGGTGCCACCGGAGATGCCCGACGCATTGTCGTTGCCGCCGGAAAAACCGACGAATACAACAGCGCCCAACACACCAGCCGCGGCAATGACCGGCATCCAGCGCCCGATAGGCGATGGAGGCTGGGGCTTCTGTGGTGCTCGCTTGCGAGGCGGCTGGGCGGGTGGCCTACGGGTGTTCACGAACTACTCCGGGGGAGTCGGATAGTAGAAATCTACCAACCCGAGGCGCCGGCGTGGCCTCACGATGACGGCATGACCACCGGTTTGATGTCACGCAGCTCCTTGCGCAGCGCAAACATCTCCCGCAGAATCGTTTTGATGACTCCCAGCGAGGCCAGCGTGCTTTCGCCACGGGTGCGCGGAAAGTAGTCGACACCGAATTGAATGACATCAAAGCCGAGCTTCTTGGTCCGAATGATCAGCTCGGCATCGATGAACGAACCTTCGCTCTGCAGCGTGATGTGATCGAAGATGCGGGTGCGGCACAGCTTGAACGCGAAGTTGATGTCGCGCAATCGCACGCCAAACAGCTGACGAATCAGGATGTTGTAGAAGAACGTGTAGACGGCCCGGCTGCTGCCTTCGCCGGTGCGGTCGTGGCGGAAGGCGCTGACAATGTCGGCGTCGTAGTACCGCATCAACCGCACCGCCTGCCCAACTTCGGCCATGTCGAACGGCAGGTCGGCGTCGCTGTACAAAACAATGTCGCCGGTGGCGGCCGCGAAACCCGTCTTGATCGAACCGCCCAGCTTGCGGTTCACCGGATGATGAACCACCTTTACGCGGGGGTCGGCCGCGCCCATTGCGTCGGCCATTTGGGGCGTCTTGTCGGTGCTCGCATCGTCGACCACAATCAGCTCGTAGTCGAGGATCTGGCCAGCAGCGATGAGCAGCTCACACTCTTCCTTGGCGTAGCCAATGGCGCGCTCGATGTAGGCCTCTTCGTTCCACATCGGAAAGAACATGCTGAGCATGCGAAACGGCTCGCCGGTCACGGGTCGCAAGGCTAGCGGTTGCGTGTCCGGCCAGTGCCTCGGGTGCTGCGAGGCATTGGCAGATAGCCGCTACCCTCTGGCGCAGATGGAGCCGACCCCCGACCCCGCGCCGTTCACGCTGCCGTCACCGCCGGCCGATCCCGATGTTGTCGCGGTTTCTCGACTCGACGCGACAATCGGCGCCGAGGCTGGCCAGCTCACCGCGGGCTGGAGCACGGTCTTCGCAGTTGGCTGGCTGCTGATTGCGGGCTCGTTCGCCGCCGTGTGGTACAGCTCGCGTCTCATCGGCCTTTCCACCTGGTGGTTGGGGCCGACCACCGACCCGCAACTGATCCTGATCAGCCTGCTGCCGTTCACCGTTCCGCTGGCACTCGCCACTGCTGGCTGGACCGCAAAGCGCTGGCTCCCGTGGTGGGGCATCGGCGGCGCCGGCTTCGTCGCCGTCGTCGCGGCCTTCGACGTCATCCGGGTGCCCGGCTACGCAGCGATTGAATTCGGTCTTGCGCTCGCCGGCCTGTTCATCTCCGTCGCCTGCTTCGCCGGGGTATTCCGCAGCGCTGAGTAGACGCGTCCACTCGAACGGCGCTGCACATGAAGGCCGGGCGCTAGCGTCGGGCAGCGATGTCCAAGGTGCTTACTTCCCTCCCCGTCGGCGAGCTCGTCGGTATTGCGTTCAGCGGCGGTCTCGACACATCGGCCGCCGTTGCGTGGATGCGCGAAAGGGGCGCCGTGCCCTACTGCTATACGGCCGACCTGGGCCAGCAAGACGAGCCAGACCTGCCCGGCGTCCCCGACCGCGCCAAGGAGTACGGGGCCGAACACGCTCGCATCATCGACTGCCGCACCGAGTTGGTGCATGAAGGTCTGGTCGCACTGCAGTGCGGTGCATTCCATATCACCACCGCCGGCAAGACCTACTTCAACACCACTCCCCTTGGCCGCGCCGTCACCGGCACGCTGCTGGTGCGGGCCATGAAGGAAGACGGCGTCGATATCTGGGGCGACGGCAGCACCTATAAGGGCAACGACATCGAGCGCTTCTATCGCTACGGCCTGCTGGTGAACCCCAACCTGCGCATCTACAAGCCGTGGCTTGACGAAGCCTTCGTCGACGAGCTGGGCGGCCGCGCCGAGATGAGCGAGTTCCTGACTCAGCGCAACCTGCCGTACCGCACCAGCAAGGAGAAGGCGTACAGCACCGACGCCAACATCTGGGGCGCGACGCACGAGGCCAAGCTGCTCGAAGAACTGGGCACGTCGATGGACATCGTCGAGCCGATCATGGGCGTAGCGCACTACGACCTTGGTGTGGCGATCGAGCCCGAGGTAGTCACCATCCGCTTTCACGAGGGTTGGCCGGTCGCGATCAACGGCGAGGAGTTCTCGGATCGCGTCGCGCTGGTGTCGGCCGCCAACATCATTGGCGGTCGCCACGGCTTGGGCATGTGCGACCAGATCGAGAACCGCATCATCGAAGCCAAGAGCCGCGGCATCTACGAAGGCCCCGGACTGGCATTACTGCACATCGCGTACGAGCGGCTGGTGACTGGCATTCACAACGAGAACACCATCGAGAATTACCGCACAATGGGCCGTCGCCTGGGTCGACTGCTGTACGAGGGCCGCTGGTTCGACCCGCAGTCCCTGATGCTGCGCGAGCCGCTGCTGCGCTGGATTGGCGCCGCCATCACCGGCGAGGTCACGCTGCGCCTGCGCCGCGGTGACGACTACACCATCCTCGACACCATCAGCCCCAACCTCACGTACGCGCCGGAGCGGTTGAGCATGGAGAAGGTCGACGGCCAGGCCTTCGGCCCGCTGGACCGCATCGGCCAGCTGACCATGCGCAACCTCGACATCGACGACAGCCGCGCCAAGTTGGAGGTCTACCGCAACGCCGGCACCCTCACCAGCGGCGGGCTGATGGCCCTCGAAGGCGGCACCGAGTAGCTCGCTGACCCGGGTCGGCGCTGCGCTGCAACGTGTCCCAAGCCTCGCAGCGGATCCCGTGCCGCCCTACTGACACTGCTCACCCCCATTTGCGCGTACAAATAGTTTCTGGGCAGACATCGTGTCAGTTGGGTTGCTGGGCGTATCCAGTCCCGGCTTCCGGGACGGGAAGCACCCAGAACCCACCGCCTCGCCGCGACCAACCCGGCTAGAGGCGCTCGATGATGGCGGCGAGCAGCGCCGCACGCGGCACCATCGTGTCGACCAGCACGTATTCGTGGTCAGCGTGGGCGCCGCCACCAACGGCGCCAAGACCATCGAGGGTGGGCACACCAACAGCTGCGGTGAAGTTGCCGTCGCTGCCGCCACCGACGCCAACGCCGACGATTTCGCCGAAGCCGATGGCCGCACCTGCGGCGACGGCAACTGGGAACAGCGTTGCCGAGGCCGACGATGGCATGGGCGGGCGGTCGACGCCACCCGTGACTTCGATGGTGGCACCTGACACCGAGGTGGTGAGCGCACCGAAGGCTGCGGCCAGGCGCTGTTCCTCGCCCGGCTGCTCGACGCGGACGTCGACGCGGATGCGCGCCTGGGCGGGTACGACGTTGTCGGCGGTGCCAGCACTGGCGACGGTGGGCGTGACGGTGGTAGCGGTGGCCGGGTCGCCGAAGGTGTTGATCTGCAGGATGAGCTCGGCCGCTGCCACCAGCGAGTTGATGCCCTTTTCCGGCTCCAGCCCCGCGTGTGCCGCTTTGCCGTGCACCACCACTTCGTAGCCACCAGTGCCCTTGCGGGCGGTCTTCAGCGCGCCGCCATCGGCACTGGCCTCGCACACCAATACGTTGCCGCAGGCGAGTGCACGCGCTTCGAGGAGCGCGCGGCTGGTGCCGCTGCCCACCTCTTCGTCGGCGGTGATCAGAATCTCGACGCCACTGCAGTCGGCGAGGGAGGCCACTGCATGGACGGCCTGGACCACCCCGGTCTTCATGTCGAAGATGCCCGGCCCGGTCGCACGACCTTCAGCGACGGTGAAGGGACGGGCCGCGCATGAGCCGACCGGGAAGACGGTGTCGTGATGGCCGACGATCAGCACCTTCGGCGTGCCACCACCGCTCCAGTGGACGTGTGGACCAGCCGGACCCTCGATGACGGACGGGGCGCTGCCCAACCGTCGCTCCATCACACCGGCGAGCGCCAGTGCGCTGACAGTCAGCCGAGGCACGTCGTTTGACGGGGACTCGGTGTTGACGAGCAGTTCAAGGTCGGCGAGCATCGCCTGCAGATCGATCACTCCACCATTGTGGCCGTTCGGGTCAGGGACGCCACACACCTGCATGGAAGACTCGCCGAATGTTGTCTCGTCGCACTACCTCCCTCCGCGCTGCCGTCGTGGTCGCGCTGCTGTTCACTGCATCGTGCAGTGACGACGGTGGCACCACCGCGGACACCTCACCCGGCACGGCAGTCGAGACCTCCATCGTCAGCGCCACGACTGCGGCACCGGGCCTCGCCGCTGCGTCGTTCACCACCCAGCCGGGAACCGAACAGGTTGCCGTGCTCGGTGGCGAGCCCGGGGCGGCGCTGGCAGTGCGCACGCCCGCGGGTGAGCTGACCGCCAGCGGGACCGTCGACGAGCAGGGCTCGCTGCTCTTTCGCAACGTCGCGCCTGGCGAGTACGTGATCGAGAGCGACACCGAGCGCAGCGAGGCATTCACCGTCGCCAGCGCGACCGACGTGCCTCCCTCGTCGCTGTACGACAGCCAAGACCTGTTGCCGGCGGGCGGCTTTGGCTATATCACCACGCGCGACGGCACCACGCTCAGTGCCAACGTGATCCTGCCCGGCCCGGCTGACGGCGGCCCCTACCCCACCGTCGTCGAGTACAGCGGTTACCAGCCCAGCGACCCCAACAGCGCCCGGCTGGTAGCGCTCTACACGGCGCAAGGCTTCGCGTATGTGGGCGTCAACATGCGCGGTACCGGTTGCAGCGGCGGATCATTTCGCTTCTTCGAAACGGTGCAGTCGCTCGACGGCTACGACACAATCGAAGTGGTCGCCGCCCAGCCGTGGGTCATGGACCACGAGGTCGGCATGGTTGGAATCAGCTACCCGGGCATCAGTCAGCTCTACGTCGCCGCCACGCAGCCGCCCAGTCTCAACAGCATTACCCCGTTGTCGGTGTTGGACGACAGCTTCCGCTCCACGCTGTACCCCGGCGGCATTCTCAACACGGGCTTCGCCGTCGACTGGACGCGGCAGCGCGTCGAAAATAGCAAGCCCTACGGCCAAGGCTGGACCAAGGACCGTGCCGATGGCGGCGACAAGCGCTGTGCCGACAACCAGCTGCTGCGCCTGCAGAACTCGGATCTCGTCGCGGAGATTGACGAGAATCCGTTCTACACGAGCGAGCTGGGCGACCCGCTCGCGCCGGCCACGTTCGTCGATCGGATCAACGTGCCGGTGTTCATCGCAGGCGCCTGGCAGGACGAGCAGACCGGTGGCCACTTCCCCAACATGCTGCCCAACTTCACCGCCTCGCCGCACGTGTACGTGACGTTGACCAACGGTTTGCACACCGAGTCGCTCAGCCCGCCGGTGGCCGGCCGATATATGGAGTTCCTGCAGTTGTACGTGGGCAAGAAAGTTCCCGACCTGTCAGTCGGTGCCGGCATCGCCGCGGCGCTGGGCAGCATCATCTGGGGTGTCAGCAGGTTTGCCCCGTTCGAGAGTCGCTTCGCGGGGATGACGTACGCGGATGCGCTGGCCGCCTTCGAAGCCGACAAGCCGGTGCGTGTGTTCTTCGAGCAGGGCGGCAATGCGGCGTTCTCGCCCGGCACCCCGGAGCCGAACTTCGTCGAGGAGTTCGACGCCTGGCCCATCCCCGATGCGACTGCCACCACCTGGGCACTGTTCGATGGCGGTCGCCTGGTTCCGCACGTCGAGGGCGGCGCCGCGGTGGACCCAGCCGTCGCGGTCCCATTCGGCGACGACACGTACACCGCCGACCCAGCTGCCCTTCCCGCAACCTTCTACGATGGCACTGACCAGGGCGGCGGCAACGGCGTCTGGCGCGCCGATGTGAAGTACAACTGGCAGTCGCTGCCGGATGGCACCGGGCTTGGCTACGTCACCCCGCCTCTTCCGGCCGACACCGTCGTGGCCGGCAGCGGGTCGGTTGACCTGTGGGTGCAGTCCAACGCGGCTGACACCGACCTGGAGGTCACTGTCACCGAGGTTCGCCCCGATGGCACCGAGATCTATGTGCAAAGTGGTTGGCTGCGTGCCAGCCAACGTGCCCTCGATGAGTCGGCAAGCACCGTTCTGCATCCGGTGCACACACATACCAAAGTCGACGCCGCAGACCTTCCTGCCGGCGAGTTTGTCCCTGCACGTGTCGATCTGTTCCCGTTTGCCCATCCCTTCCGCGCCGGCAGCCGGATCCGTCTGACCATCGACGCGCCGGGCAACAGCCGTGCCATCTGGGCGTTCCGCTCCATCAGCGACGGCGAGACGGTCACCATCGCCCACGACATCGACCACCCGTCGCAGCTCGTGTTGTCGGTCGTACCAGTGACGGTAGCCGCACCCGCACCGCCTGCGTGTGGTTCGCTGCGCGGTCAGCCGTGCCGCAAATATGTGCCTGCAGCAAATGGCGGTTGAGGTTCGCCCGCCGCATGATCGAATGGCTGTATGAACCGTCGCGACGAGCTAGCTGCGTTCCTGCGCGCGCGTCGCGAGGCGCTACACCCTGACGACGTTGGTTTGCCCCCTGGGCGCGCACGGCGCACGCCCGGGCTGCGGCGCGAGGAGATCGCCGTGCTCGCCGGCGTCTCGGTCACCTGGTACACGTGGCTGGAGCAGGGACGGCCGATCAACGCGTCGGTCGACGTGTTGGAGGCGCTGGCACGCAGCCTGCGGTTGGACGACGCCGAGCGCCATCACCTGCTGACACTCGCGGCCCGTGTGCCCGGCGAGCCGGTGCCCGAAGTCGACGACGCGCCCGACGCGCTGGTGCGCCTGATCGCCTCGATGGACCCAGCACCCGCGTATGTGTTGGGGCCGCGGTGGGAGTTCCTTGCGTGGAACCGCGCGCAGTCGCACCTCTACCCGATGATCGACCACCTCGACCCCGACGACCGCAACCTCGTGTGGGTGTTCTTCGGCGAGCCGTCGGCACGTGAGTTGGTAGTCGATTGGCCCGAGCAAGCTCGCCGCATCCTGGCCGAGTTCCGCGCTGGCACCGCTGGGCTACGCACCGACTCAAAGGTGTTGGCACTGGTCGAGCGACTGCGCACCGTCAGCCCTGAGTTCGCCGAGTGGTGGGCCCAGCTCGACGTTGCACAGTTCCAAACTCGCGTGCGGCGCTATCACCACCCGCGTGCTGGCGAGCTGGCGTTTGAGTACCAGCAGCTGACGCCCAGCGAATGGCCGGGTCTGAAAGTGGTTTGTCAGCTCCCGCTCCCCGGCGACGACAGCGCCGAGCGCCTGGCGGCCTGGCGCAGCATCGCCTGACCCATCGACGCCCCGCGCCGCCGGTAGCCTCGACGGGCTATGGACGTGACCGCCGAGAGCCTGCAGCGACGCACGTTCGCCATCATCAGCCACCCCGACGCGGGCAAGACCACCCTCACCGAGAAGTTCCTGCTGTACTCCGGCGCAGTGCAGGTGGCCGGCGCAGTGCACGCTCGTGAGGGCCGGCGCAGTGCACGCAGCGACTGGATGGAGCTGGAGCAGCAGCGCGGCATTTCCATCAGTTCCACTGTGATGCAGTTCCCGTACGTCGTCGGCAGCGGTGCCGAGTTCACGATGAATCTGCTCGATACGCCTGGCCACCGCGACTTCAGCGAAGACACCTATCGCGTGCTGTCCGCCGTCGACGCGGTCGTGATGGTGCTCGACGCGGCGAAGGGCATCGAAGCCCAAACGCTCAAGCTGTTCCAGGTGTGCCGGTCGCGCAACCTGCCAGTCATCACCTTCCTCAACAAGTACGACCGACCGGGTCGTGACCCGTTGGAACTGCTCGACGAGATCGAGCAGCAGATCAAACTGCGGCCCACGCCTGTGACCTGGCCGGTGGGTAGCGGCGACGAGTTCCAGGGTCTCGTCAATCGCCGCACGCAGCGCTACACGCGATACACCCGCACGGCGCGCGGCGCGTCGGAAGCGTTGGAAGTCGAGTCCGATATCCAGTCAGCTGTCGACGGCGCCGATGCCGGTTCCCGCCGAGTGTGGAAGACCGCGATGGATGAGGTCGGCTTGCTCGATGCCGTCGGCGCCGATCTCGACCTGCCGTCGTTCCTCGCCGGCGAATCGACCCCGCTGTTCGTCGGTTCGGCGCTCACAAACTTTGGCGTCCGCACGCTGCTTGACGCGGTGGTTGAGTTCGCTCCCCCGCCGTCGCCGCGTGTCGATCGTGACGACGTGCCACACGCGCTCGATTCGCCGTTCAGCGCGTTCGTGTTCAAGGTGCAGGCAAACATGGATCCGTCGCATCGCGACCGCATCGCGTTTGCCCGCATCTGTTCGGGTCACTTCGAGCGCGGCATGTCGGTGACCAACTCACGTACCGGTCGCGACATGACCACCAAGTACGCCACAACAGCGTTCGGGCCGGA